>NZ_JBEZBN010000041.1:20732-61493 GCF_040647115.1 Streptomyces sp. NPDC044571 | reverse complement strand
CCGCATCCGGGACGACAAGACCGGGACGCACACCACCACGGACCACCTGCGTCGCGCCCCCCCGGGGGGGGGGGGGGCCGGCCGGCCCGCCGCCCCTCCGGCGTTGTGCCCCGTACCCCCGTGACGGGGTGGCTCAGAGGGCGGCCAGGAAGGCGCCGACGGCCTTGTGGAACTCCTCGGGGTGGGTGAACGGCAGGAAGTGGTCCCCGTCCAGGGGCGCGTACGCGGTCCCGGGCCGCCGGGCCACCATCGCGTCGGCCTGCGCCTGCGGGAGCGCAGCGCTGCGGGTGCCGTGGACCAGCAGTGCCGGGCAGGTGCTCCCGAGCCAGGCGTCCCAGTGGTCGCCGCGGCAGGACTCGACGGAGTTCAGCATGTCCTGCGGGTGGAACGGCAGCCGCCAGCCCTGCCCGTCCGGCAGCGGGCGCAGCGCCGGCTCGACGAACTGGGCGCCCACCGGCCCGGCTGCGTCGAGGAGTTCCTCTCGGGTCGGAGCCGTGTAGCGCATGGTGTGCAGGAAGGCCATCCACTCGTGGCCGGCGGGGCTGATCTCCACGGCGGAGTCCACGTCGATGAGCGCGCCGACCCGGTCGGAGTGGGCGGCGGCCAGGTGGACGGCGTTGAGCCCGCCGAGCGAGTAGCCGAGGACGGCCACGGGGGCGTCGAGGCCGAGGTGGTCGAGCAGCGCGACCGCGTCGGCGACGTATCCGGCGCGGGTGTAGTCGGCGGCCCGGTCCGAGCTGCCGTGGCCTCGCTGGTCGGGGGCGATGACGCGCCACTCGTCGCCGAGGGCCTCGGCGAGGCCGGCGAAGGCCATGCCCTCGGACAGGCCCCCGTGCAGCGCGAGCAGCGGGCGGCCGGGGCCGCCGAAGTCCAGGTACGACAGCGTGCGGTCGTCGATGGTCAGCGTGTGGCGCATGGTCCGCTCTCCCCTGTGTGTCCTGCGGTGACGGGTACGAGCCTGCCAGGATTTGGGCAAGCGCGCAATACGAACGTCTTGGGCGCACGTGCAAATCGCCGCGCGCGGCTACGATCCGGGCATGGGAAATCGCGAGGACCTGCTGGCCGGAGCGCGCCGCTGCCTGGAGGAGAAGGGGTACCTGCGCACCACGGTGCGCGACATCGCCTCGGCGGCGCAGGTGAGCATGGCCGCGATCGGCTACCACTTCGGCTCCCGCGAGGCCCTGCTCAACCAGGCGCTCTTCGCCGCGATGGACGAGTGGTCGGCGGCGGCCGGCCGGCTGGCCGGACAGGGCGACACCCACGCCGAGCGGTACGCCGACATGTGGAACCGCAAGATCCAGGACTTCCGCGACATGCGCTGGCTCTGGACCGCCTCCATCGAGGCCTTCGTCCACGCCCAGTCCTCGCCCGAGCTGCTCGCGGTCCTCGCCGAGGGCCAGCGCCGCTCCCGCCGCATGATCGCCGCGGGGCTGCGCGGCGTACCGGAGGAGTCGGTCACCGAGGAGGACGTACGGTCCCTCGGGTCGGTGCACCTCGCGCTGCTGTCCGGGGTGATGGTCCAGGCGCTGACCGACGCGGAGCAGGCGCCGAACGGTCAGGAGCTCGCCCAAGGCCTGCGCGCCATGGCCGAGTTGCTCGAAAGGTGAGCGCTACCGACGGGTAGTAAACGCGGCTCCGCCACGCCATAATCCGGCCACCAACCGAGTCGGCAAAGGGGCGGGCATGGGCGTGGGCACAGGCGTGGGCGGGGGCGCGGCCGCGGACGCGCGGACGGACGCGGACAGAGGCACGGGCACCGGCCCCGCCCCGGGCACGGGCATCCGCCTGGACCGGCGCAGATTCCTCGGCGGGGCGCTGGCGGCCGGCGCCGCCCTGGCCCTCGGCACCGGCGCGGGCACGGCCTCCGCCCGGACCCTCGGCACGCAGGACTGGATGGCCGGGCTCGGCGACTCCACCGCCCTCCAGCGGATGACCATCCCCGGCACCCACGACTCGGGCGCCACCAAGGGCGGGCTCTACGTCGCCTGCCAGAACACCTCGATCGCGCAGCAGCTCGACTCCGGGATCCGGTTCCTGGACGTCCGGTGCCGGGTCACCGGCGGGTCCTTCGCGATCCACCACGCGGCCTTCTTCCAGGACCTGATGTTCGGCGATGTCCTCGTCGCCTGTTGGAACTTCCTCGCCGCACACCCCTCCGAGACCGTCCTGATGCGGGTCAAGCAGGAGTACTCCAGCGACAGCGACGCGACGTTCCGCGCCGTCTTCGACGACTACCTCGACCACCGCGGCTGGCGCCCGCTCTTCCGGATCGCCGACACCCTGCCCACCCTCGGCCAGGCCCGCGGCAAGGTCGTCCTGCTCGCCGACAACGGCGGCCTGCCCGGCCTGCGGTACGGCGACGGCGGCGTCTTCGACATTCAGGACGACTACAACGCCGAGCCCTTCGCCAAACGCGGCAGGATCGAGAACCAGTTCCGCCGGGCCGTCCAGCAGCCCGGCAAGCTCTTCGTCAACTACACCAGCACCGCCGCGTACATGCCGCCACGCTGGAACTCCGACCGCCTCAACCCGCAGGTGCACGCCTTCGTCGACGGCTCCGAACTGGCGGGCCGGACCGGGCTCGGGATCGTCCCGATGGACTTCCCCAACACCCGCTCCGGCCTGGTCGCCTCACTGATCCGGCACAACTGACCCGTCCCACGGCGCCGTCGTCGGCGGCGTCGGAGGCGGTGTCGGAGGCGGCGTCGGAGCGCCCGGGAGGCGGAGCACCGCCTCCGTACCCGGGCCGCCGTCCGCCGGCGCCCGCAACTCGGCGGTCCCGCCCGCGCGCGCCACCGTACGGGCCACGATCGACAGGCCGAGCCCGCTGCCGGGCAGGGCGCGGGCCGACGGGGACCGCCAGAACCGCTCGAACACGTGCGGGAGGTCGTCGGCCGGGATGCCGGGCCCGTGATCCCGTACGGTCAGCTCGCCCGCCCGCAGCGACACCGTCACCGCGCCGCCCGGCGGGCTGAACTTCACCGCGTTGTCCAGGACGTTGACCACCGCCCGCTCCAGAGCCGCCGCCTCGCCCCGCACGTACCAGGGCTCCAGTTCGGCGCCGAAGCCCAGCTCCGGACCGCGCAACCGGGCCCGGGACAGCGCGCTGCGGACGATCTCGTGCAGGGCCACCACCTCCAGCCGGGCGGGCGGGGCGGCATCCGGGCGGGACAGCTCCTGGAGGTCGCCGATCAGGGCGGCCAGCTCCGTCATCTGCGCCGTGACCGAGGCCAGCAGCTCCCTGCGGTCCTCGGGCGGGATGGCCCGGCCGGTCTCCTCGCTGCGCGCGAGCAGCTCGATGTTGGTGCGCAGCGAGGTGAGCGGGGTGCGCAGTTCGTGCCCGGCGTCCGCGATCAGCTGGGCCTGGCGCTCCCGGGAGGAGGCCAGCGCCGCCGTCATCGAGTTGAAGGACCGCGACAGGCGGGCGATCTCGTCGTCGCCCTCGTCGGGGATCCGTACGGTGAGGTCCTCGGTACGGGCGATGTGCTCGACGGCACCGGTGAGTTCGTCGACCGGCCGGAGGCCCGTACGAGCCACCCACAGGCCGGCCGCGCCGGCGCCGACGACGCCGACACCGGAGACGAACAGCAGCACCCAGGCCAGGGTGGACAGCGGTTTGTCGATGTCGGCCAGGGGTTTGGCGACGGAGATCCCGAACACGGGCGCGCCCGGCTGGGTCTGCGCCGCGAAGGTGTAGACGCGCATCGCCGTGCCGTCGGCGGTCGTCGCGTCGTGCAGGCTGGTCGGCCGCTGCCCGGCGGCGACCTGCCGGTCGGCGGCGCTCACCGGGAGGTTGGTCAGCCCGCTCACCCAGCAGTGGCCGCCGTCGGCGAGGACGATCTGCACGGTCGGGTTCAGCTTCCCGGCGATCTCCTGGGCGGGCCGGCTCGGGGCGGCCACACAGGGCTCGCTGAGGGTCCGTACGACCTGGGCGGACGGGTTCGTGGCCATCA
The DNA here is from genome assembly GCF_040647115.1 of Streptomyces sp. NPDC044571. Taxonomy (NCBI): domain Bacteria; kingdom Bacillati; phylum Actinomycetota; class Actinomycetes; order Kitasatosporales; family Streptomycetaceae; genus Streptomyces; species Streptomyces sp. NPDC044571. The sequence goes on along the minus strand of NZ_JBEZBN010000041.1, from coordinate 57,540 downwards.
GCGACCGGTCGAGCTGCTCGCGCAGCTGCGTGCGCACCATCACCCAGGACACGGCGGCGACGGCCGCGACGGCGACCGCCACCGCCACCGCGACCAGCAGGGCCAGCCGGGAGCGCAGCGGCAGTGCGCGGAATCTGGCGACCGGGTTCATTCGGGTCCGCTCTCGCCCGCCCGCAGGACGTAGCCCACTCCGCGCACGGTGTGGACGAGCCGCGGCTCGCCGCCCGCCTCCGTCTTGCGGCGCAGGTACATGACGTACACGTCAAGCGAGTTCGAGCTCGGCTCGAAGTCGAAGCCCCATACGGTCTTGAGGATCTGCTCGCGCGTGAGCACCTGCCGCGGGTGTGCCAGGAACATCTCCAGCAGCGTGAACTCGGTCCGGGTCAGCTCCACCGGGCGGCCGGCCCGGGTGACCTCGCGCGTGGCCAGGTCCATCCGCAGGTCGCCGAAGGCGAGGACGTCCTCGGGCGGTGCGCTCCCGGCGGTGGGGGCGGCGTACGCGCTGCGGCGCAGCAGGGCGCGGACCCGGGCGAACAGCTCGTCGAGCTCGAACGGCTTGACGAGGTAGTCGTCGGCGCCCGCGTCGAGGCCGGTGACCCGGTCGCCGACGGTGTCGCGGGCGGTGAGCATGAGGATCGGCGTGGTGCTGCCGGAGGCGCGCAGCCGGCGGGCCGCTGTGAGGCCGTCCATGCGGGGCATCTGGATGTCCAGGACGATCAGGTCGGGGGCGTACGAGGCCGCCTTGTCGAGGGCGTCGAGCCCGTCCACGGCGGTCTGCGCCGCGTACCCCTCGAAGGCGAGACTGCGGCGCAGGGCCTCCCGGACGGCCGGCTCGTCGTCGACGACGAGGATGCGCTGCGGGTCGCCTTCGGTGCCCCCGGCAGTCGTTGCGGCCATGGTCGGTCCCCCTGGGTGGTGGTCGGTGATCGGCGGCGCCTCCAGGCTAGGGGGTCGGGACGGGGTCAGTACGAGGTCCCGAAGCCGTCGGCGGCGGAGCTGCCGCTGCCGGAGCCCGTGCCGCCCGCGCCGCCTTGGCGGAGGGAGGGGAGGTCGGCCTTGATCGTGTTGACCGGGATGGCGAAGCCAAGGCCGACGCTGCCGGCGCTGGAGCTGTCGGATGAGGGGGAGTAGATCGCGGAGGGCATGCCGACGATCTCGCCGTTCATGTTGACGAGGGCGCCGCCGGAGTTGCCCGGGTTGAGGGAGGCGTCGGTCTGGATGGCCTTGTACGAGGTGGTGTTCGAGCCGGTGCCGCCGTTGAACTGCTGCCCGTCGTAGGAGAAGGGCCAGCCGCCGCCCTGGCGGCGCTGCGGGGCCTGCTGCTCGGACTTCGGGACGTTCACGTCGCGGTTCAGGGCCGAGACGATGCCGCTGGTGACCGTGCCGGTGAGGCGGTCGGGGGAGCCGATGGCGACGACCTCGTCACCGACGCGGAGGCCGTCGGAGTTGCCGAGCGTGGCGGGCTTGAGGCCGGAGGCGCCCTGGAGCTTGATCAGGGCCAGGTCCTTGTCGGGGTCGGTGCCGAGGATCTTGGCGGCGTACGTCTTCCCGTCGCTCATCGTCACCTGGATCTCGGCGGCGCCGCTGACGACGTGGTTGTTGGTGACGATCTCGCCGTCGGCGGTGACGACGATCCCGGAGCCGGTGCCCTGTCCGGAGGAGGTCCGGGTGTCGATCCGGACCACGGACGGGCTGACCTGCTCGGCCACGCCGGAGACGGTGCCGGTGCTGGACTGCGAGACGTTGGTGCCGGTGACGGCGCGGCCTGCGCCGGTGCGGTCGCCGAGCACCTCCTGCACGGCCACGGCGGTGCCGCCGCCGACGACCGCGGCGGCGATCGCGACGGCGGCGAGCAGGGCCACGGGCCGCTTGGCCCGCGCGTGACCCCGCGGGGCCGGCGCGGGGGCCGGCTCGCCCCAGCCGGGCTGGTGGGCCTCGCCCCAGGCGGGCTGCTGCGTCTCGCCCCAGCCGGACTGGCGGGCTTCGGGCCGGCCGGGAGCGGCCGGCGGGTACCCGGGCGGCGGGGGATAGGCCCCGGCGGACGGGCGGTTCTCCTGCGGGTCATCGCCTGCGCGGCGGAAACTCTCGCTCTCGGTCATGTCCCCGACTGTGTCCCGGGTTCATGAAAGCTTCCTGAATCCCGGCTGAGAAGCCCGACAGAACCGCGTATGCCGGATATGAGGATCCGGGCCAGGGGTCGCCGGCAGCTGCCGCGCGAGGCCCTCCGGGGCCCAGCCGTGCGAGCGGCGCGAGGAGGTCAGTGGCAGCCGCAGGAGCGGCGGATGACCAGCGCCGAGGGGAACTGCTTCAGGCGTTCGCGGCGCGAGCCCGCCACCCGCAGGCCGTCGTCCAGCACCAGGTCCACCGCCGCCCGGGCCATCGCCGGCCGGTCCGAGGCGATCGTCGTCAGCGGCGGATCCGTCAGCGCCGCCTCCTTGACGTCGTCGAAGCCGGCCACCGCCAGCTCGCCGGGCACGTCGATCCGCAACTCCCGTGCCGCCCGCAGCACACCGATCGCCTGGTCGTCCGTGGCGCAGAAGATCGCAGTCGGGCGGTCGGGCCGGGCCAGCACCTCCAGGGCGACCCGGTAGGCGTCGTACCGGTTGTACGGGGCCTCGATCAGCCGGCCCTCGATCGAGCGCCCCGACTCCAGCATCGCCCGCCGCCAGCCCTCGACGTGGTCCGCGACCGGGTCGCCGACCGACGGGGTGTTCTCGATGCCGCCGATGCACGCCACGTACTCGTGCCCGTGTTCCAGCAGGTGCCGGGTGGCGAGCTGCGCGCCGCCGATGTCGTCCGTGACCACCGCGACGTCGTCGATCGCCTCCGGCCGCTCGTGCAGCAGCACGACCCGCGCGTCCCACGCCTCGATCTCCGACGCGGCCCGCTCGCTCATGCCCTGGCTGACCAGGATCAGGCCCGAGACCCGCATCCCGAGGAACGCGCGCAGGTAATGCACCTCGCGCTCGTCGCGGTAGTCGGAGTTCCCGACCAGCACCATCTTCCCGCGCTCGGCGGCGGCCTGCTCGACCGCGTGCGCCATCTCCGCGAAGAACGGCTGGCGGGCGTCCGGGACGATCATGCCTATGAGGTCGGTGCGCCGGGAGGCCATGGCCTGCGCGACCCGGTCCGGGCGGTAGCCCAGCTCCTTGATCGCGGCGAGGACACGCTCGCGCGTGGCCGGGGCGACCGGCCGGGGTCCGTTGTTGATGACGTAGCTCACGACGGCGGTAGAAGTACCCGCAAGTCGCGCCACGTCATCCCGCGTCACCTTGGCCACGCAGCGGAGTCTACGCGGGGTGCACTACCTCTGGGCAGGGCGTCCGGCGGAGTGGATGCTCACAGCCGGATCCTGCCGGTTCCCCCTAACGGGTGGCGCCCGCCGCGCCCTCGGCCGCCGCCCGGGCCGCGACCTTCTCGGCCGCCTGCGCCGCCGCCTCCGCCGCCGCGCGCTCCACCTTCTCCGGCGTCACGAAGCGGTAGCCGACGTTGCGGACCGTCCCGATCAGCGACTCGTGCTCCGGACCGAGCTTGGCGCGCAGCCGCCGTACGTGCACGTCCACCGTCCGGGTGCCGCCGAAGTAGTCGTAGCCCCATACCTCCTGGAGCAGCTGCGCCCGGGTGAAGACCCGGCCCGGGTGCTGCGCGAGGTATTTGAGCAGCTCGAACTCCTTGAAGGTGAGGTCGAGGACCCGGCCCTTCAGCTTCGCCGAGTACGTCGCCTCGTCGACCGACAGGTCGCCGTTGCGGATCTCCATCGGGGAGTCGTCGGTGCCCAGCTGCTGGCGGCCGGTGGCCAGCCGCAGCCGCGCCTCGACCTCGGCGGGGCCGGCGGTGTCGAGGAGGACGTCGTCGATGCCCCAGTCGGCGGTGACGGCCGCGAGGCCGCCCTCGGTGACGACCAGGATCAGCGGGCAGCCGGGCCCGGTGGAGCGCAGCAGCTGGCACAGCGAGCGCACCTGCGGCAGGTCGCGGCGGCCGTCCACGAGGATGACGTCGGCGCCCGGGGTGTCCACGAGGGCCGGGCCCTCGGCCGGGGCGACCCGGACGTTGTGCAGCAGCAGGCCGAGGGCGGGCAGCACCTCGGTGGAGGGCTGCAGGGCATTGGTCAACAGCAGGAGAGAGCTCATGCCCGACCACCTGCCCGGGTCGAGAGGTCGTGCACGGTTCGCCGGTCCATCACGTCGGTTCCTCCTCGGTCCCGTCGAGGACGTTCGCGGTACTGCTTCGTACGTGGTGCTGTGTGCGGTGGTGCGGTGCGGCGGCCTGCGGTCCCCGCGCCCTGAGGTCCGTGGTCACCACTGTTCCACTGTTCTGCGTCCGTTCAACGTGCTGAAAGCACAAAAGGACCCGGGGGCAACATTGCCCGGATCCTCTCGCCAGCAGAATAGCCCACCGGCGCCCACCGGGCCGAGGGCTCCGTCCTCCCTCTTCTGTGGTTCCCGCCACGCGCGCCGGGTGCATCGTCCGTGCTCATGACCGGTTTCCGCCGGATTGGCGGCCCGCGGCGGCCCTCCGGCGGACCGCCCCGGCGCACACGGGGCGCGTCGGGGCACGAGGGCGGGGCGGCGCGAGGGGTCATCATGGACGGCGACGGTAGAGAGCCGACGATAGGAGCTGCAGTGGCAACCGGAACCATCCGCTACTGGGCGGCGGCCAAGGCCGCGGCCGGTACGGCGGAGGAGCCGTACGCGGCGCGCACACTCGCCGAGGCGCTCGACGCCGTGAGGGAGCGCCATCCGGGGGAACTGACCCGGGTCCTGCTGCGCTGCTCCTTCCTCGTGAACGACGAGCCTGTGGGCAAGCGCCCGCACGATGCCGTTCCGCTGACCGAGGGGGGCACCGTCGAGGTGCTCCCGCCGTTCGCGGGCGGGTGAGCGGAAGCCGATGAGCACCCCCGAAGAACAGCAGCACCAGCAGCACCAGCAGCACCAGCAGCACCCGCACCAGCACCAGGACCCGTACGGGACCCAGACCTGGCAGTCCGACACGTGGGACACCGGCTACCAGCCGGTGCACCCGCCGCTGGGCGGTGTGCCCGGCCGGCCGGTGACACCCGAGGGGTGGTTCCGGGACGAGGCCCCGGCCGCGCCCGCGCAGCCCGCGCCGGGTCCCGGCGGCGCCCCGTGGGCCGAGGGCCCCGCCGCCGAGGCGACCGCCTACCTGCCGCCGTACCGCGATCCCGGTCCGGCGCAGCCGCAGCCCTACGCGCAGCAGCAGCAGCAGCCGTACGGCCAGCCCGCCGCCCCGGACGGCTGGTTCCGCGAGGAGGCGCCCGCGGCGCCCGCGCCGGAGTGGGCCGAGACCGCGTACCTGCCCCCGGTCCGCGAGAGCGCCGCCCCGGACGGCTGGTTCCGTGACGAGCCGCCGGCGCAGGCCGCGGCCGCGCAGCCGCCGGCCCCGGACTGGGCCGAGGCCGGCGCCTACCTCCCGCCGCAGACGCAGCCCCCGCAGGCCGCCGACCCGCGGGCGCAGGCCGCCCGGGCCGTCGCCCCGCAGGCCCCGGCGGAGCCGGCCGTCGAGGCGACCGCCTATCTGCCCCCGGTCACCGACGTCCCCGAGGCCGCGGGCCCGTCGGCCCCGGGTGGGCCGGGTGCGCCGGGCACGGGTGCGCCGGGCCCTGCGGCACCGGGCGAGGAGCCCGCGTACTCCCCGCCCACACTCGGCGGCAACACCCTGCGCGCCGTCGACCCGGCCCAGGCCCGCGCCGAGGGCCGCTCGCCGATCATCGACCCCGGACCGCAGTCGGCCCTGCTGACCGCCGCCCTCGGGCTGCTGCTGGCCGGCGCCGCCGCCGTCGGGGACCTCGCGCTGCTGGTGCCGCTGGTGGCCCTCCAGGGGCTGACCGCGGCCGGCTGGTTCCGGCTCAACGGCATGTGGCCGGCTCGCCAGGGCATCGCCCTCGCCTTCGCCGGAGCCGTCGTGGCCGACGGCGCGGTACTGGCGGTGGAGGAGGTGTACGGCCCCGGCGCGATCATCGGCACCCTCGGCGCCTGGGTGCTGCTCACGCTGGTCCTCCAGCTGCGCAGCCAGGCCGATCCCGACGAGCGGATGTACGGCCTGATGGCCTCCGTGGCCTCCGCCGCCCTCGCCATCGTCTGCGCCGGCTACCTGGCCGCCGGCTCCGCCGCCGTCACCGTCGGGGCGGCCGCCGTCGCCGTCGCCGTCTTCGCCCGGGCGCTGCCGCTGCCGACCGCGCCGTCCGTGGGCGTCTCGCTCGCCGCGGCCGCCGGGGCCGGGATCGCGGTGGGCGGCCTGACCTCCGTCGGGGTCGGCGGGGCGCTGATCGGCCTGGTCGCCGGGGTGGCTGCGCTGATCGGGCTGCGCGTGGCCGCGTACGACTATCCGTCCAAGTTCGTCCACATGACGGCCGGGGTCGCGCTGCCGCTGGCGGCCGCCGCTCCGGCGGTCTACCTGATCGGGCGGGTGGTGGGCTGACGCCCACCGGCGGCCGACGGGCGGCCCGCGGGGGGCCGTGCTGACGGCCGTCCGACGGGCCGCCGTGGTCCACTAGAACGCACGTACCGATCTAGAGGGGGAGGGGCACGTGCGTTTCCTGCGTGTCGTCGTGATCATTGCCGTGGTGCTGGGGGCCCTGTTCTGGGGGGTCGACCGCTGGGCCGCCGGCTACGCCGAGAACCGGCTGGCCGAGCGGATCCAGGCCCGGCAGGGGCTGGCCGGGAGCACGGAGGTGGACATCCACGGCTTCCCGTTCCTGACCCAGGCGCTCAGCCACGACCTCGACCGGGTCGACGTGAAGCTGAAGGGTGTCGACGCGGTCGCGGACGGCCGCAAGACGCGGCTCTCGGAGCTCGACGCCAGCTTCCGCGAGGTCAGACTGAACGGGGACTACAGCGGCGGCACCGCACGGCGCGCCGAGGGTTCGGCCCTCGTCACGTACGCGGACCTGACGCAGGCCTCGCAGACCGGCGTCACCCTCGCCTACGGCGGGGCGCCGGGGAAGGTGAAGGTCACCGCCTCGGTGGAGATCCTGGGGCGGACCTTCACCCGCAGCGTGGTGTCGACCGTCACGCTGGTGGACGCCGAGCAGGGCGGCGGGAAGCTGGTCCGGGTCCGGGCGGACGCGGTCCCGGGTGAGGGCATCCCCGGGATCGAGAGCGCGGTCCGCAAGAAGACCGACTTCGACCGGCGCCTGGACGGGGGGCTCCCGGCCGGTCTGCGGCTGGACTCGCTGACCTCGGACGAGGCGGGCGTCCACCTCGCGCTGAGCGGTCAGAACGTGGTGCTGGCCGGATCGTGAGACGGTCCGGTCCGATCCGCAGAAGGGCGGGCCGCCGGCGGGGCCCGGAATCCGGTGCGGCGGCCGTCCCGAGCGGGGTGCGTCCCGACATCCGGACGATCCTGTCTCGACATATGACACGCCGGTGACAGGGCGGCCGGTTCGTCCCTACGATCCATGGCTATGAAGCATCAGCAGGCGGACCTCACGAAGCGGCGGGCAGTAGACCTGTGTCGCGTCGCCGCCATGCTCTGTCGATCCATGTGACCTGAGAGCGCATCCGCTCCCTCAGCCGGACGACCGTCCTTCCCGCGCGTTCCGCACCGCACATGCTTCCTCCTGCCCCCTGCCGCCTCCCCGCGCAGGTCCGAGGAGCGCCCTCGGCAGCGGTACGCGCCAGCAGCACCTGCACCTGCACGGCACAGCCCCGCCGCACACTGCCCCGGAGGAGAACACCATGAGCCGCAGCGACGTCCTCGTAGACGCCGACTGGGTCGAGGCCCACCTGAACGACGCGAACGTCGTCATCGTCGAGGTCGACGAGGACACCTCCGCGTACGACAAGAACCACATCAAGAACGCCGTCCGGATCGACTGGAAGAAGGACCTCCAGGACCCGGTCCGCCGTGACTTCGTGGACCAGGAGGGCTTCGAGAAGCTCCTGTCCGCCAAGGGCATCTCCAACGACGACACCGTCGTCCTCTACGGCGGCAACAACAACTGGTTCGCGTCGTACGCCTACTGGTACTTCAAGCTCTACGGCCACCAGGACGTCAAGCTCCTCGACGGCGGCCGCAAGAAGTGGGAGCTCGACTCCCGCGACCTGGTCGACGGCACCGAGGTCCCCAACCGCCCGGCCACCCAGTACAAGGCCAAGCCCCAGGACACCTCCATCCGCGCCTTCCGCGACGACGTCGTGGCCGCGATCGGCTCCCTGAACCTGGTCGACGTGCGTTCGCCCGACGAGTTCTCCGGCAAGCTGCTCGCCCCGGCCCACCTCCCGCAGGAGCAGTCGCAGCGCCCCGGCCACGTGCCGAGCGCCCGCAACATCCCGTGGTCGAAGAACGCCAACGACGACGGCACCTTCAAGTCGGACGAGGAGCTGACCGCCCTCTACCAGGCCGAGCAGGTGGACCTGGCGAAGGACACCATCGCCTACTGCCGCATCGGTGAGCGCTCCGCGCTCACGTGGTTCGTGCTGCACGAGCTCCTGGGCCAGGAGAACGTCAAGAACTACGACGGCTCGTGGACCGAGTACGGCTCCCTGGTCGGCGTGCCGATCGAGCTCGGCGCCAACAAGTAGTTCAGCGCCAACCAGCAAGCAAGCACGGCGACCGGGCACGCGACGCCCTTCGCGGTACGACTTTCTCTCAGGACAGGACAGAGAACATGTGTGGAGCACAGATCGGCGGGCCCGACCTCGCGACGCTCAAGCCCGGTGAGACCGCCATCCAGGGTCAGGTGACCAAGGACGGCGAGCCCATCAGCGGCTACGTGCGGCTGCTCGACTCGACCGGCGAGTTCACGGCCGAGGTCCCGACCTCGGCGACCGGCCAGTTCCGCTTCTACGCGGCGACCGGTTCCTGGACGCTGCGGGCGCTGGTGCCCGGCGCCCAGGCGGACCGCGCCGTGGTGGTCGCCGAAGCCGGCGGCGTGACGGACGTGGCGATCGCGGTCTGACCGCTCGCAGCAGATGACCGGCCGAAGGGCCGCACCCCAGGGGGTTGGACGCCACTGGAACGGGGTGCGGCCCTTCGCGCCGTCCGCCGGCGGCCCTACCCTGGAGTCATGTACGCACGGCGGCGCCGCGTCTACTTCCTCCTCATGGGCGGATGCCTGTTCCTGTTCGTGTCCGCCTGGACCTTCGTACGCCTCATCTCGGTGGAGGCGGCGGTCGCCCTGTGCGTGGTCGCCATGGTCATCCCGCCGGTCGCCGCGATGGTCGCGAACCGGCGCGGGCCGGACGACCGGTGGTGGGACGACCCCTCGGGCGATCCGAAGTCCGACGAGTGGTGGGACGAACTGGACGGAAAGCGGCGCCGCGAGGACTGAAGGCCGCCGAGATAAGAATGTAATAAGCATGCGTACAACCGGGGTCCTCCGGTACATGTCATGGATGTGCACGGGTGAACCGACCCCGTGCCTCCAGTCCTGTGGGGGGACCCTTCCTTGGAACATGACCAGACCCTCTCCGAGCAGCGCAACGAGGGGGAGGCCGCGACGGAGCCGGCTCCGGCGGACCTGACCGCCGCTCCCGGCTTCGCACCTGCACCCGCCTGCGCGCCCGTGGCGCGCCGGCGTCTCCGCGGCCGCACGGTCGCCCTGATCGCGGGCGCGGCCGTACTCGGCGTGCTGGCCGGCACGGTCACGGGGTACGCGGTCCAGTACGGCCGCAAGCCCACGCCGCTGCCGCCGCTGGCCCAGCAGCAGATCGACACGCCGAAGGCGCTGGCGCCCGACGGCGAGACCACGCACAAGACGATCAACGCCAACCGCTGGCACAAGACGGACGACGACCTCGGCAAGCTCCTGGTCGAGGCGCCGGCCGGGGCGAAGAGCGAAGGCACCGGCTACGAGACCCTCGACGTCTTCGCGGCCGACTTCTTCGAGAAGCCGGAGCACATGGTCCGCCAGCTCGCGGACGCGCACGTGCGGCGGATCGCCACGACGCTGTGGTCGGAGGACGACCGCACGTTCGTCGAGGTCCGGCTGATCCAGTTCACCGAGCGCTCCGAGGCGGAGAAGTACCAGAAGGGGCAGTCCGCGTACATGCCGGAGGCGAAGCACGCGGGCAACGCCGGGGTGGCCATTCCCGGCCTCGCCGCGGACCTCGGGCACGTCTGGGTCGATGCGGAGGCCCACGAGAAGCCCGGGTACTACCCGATCCGCGGGGCGCGGGCCATCGCCCGCCGGGGCGACATCGTCATGGAGATCGCCTACTACGACAACCGCGGCAAGGTGTCCGAGAGCGATGTCCTCGACCTGGCCAAGCGACAGCTGGAGCGACTGTGACCGAGCCGCAGCACCCCGAAACCCCGGCTCCGGCCCAGGCTCCCGAAGCGGCGGCACTCGTCCCGGCGCCCGCCGCCGAACCGTCCGGCAAGGCGCCGCGCGCGCTCAGCCGCAAGGCGGTCGCCCTCATCGCGGGCGGGATCGGCCTGGCCGTCCTCGCCGGCGGCGGCATCGCGGCCTCCGTCGCCCTGGAGCACGCCGACCGGACCGCGCCCACCCGCTACTGGACCGCCGAGGGCAGCGCCCCGCAGAAGCCCGAGGAGGCGGCGCCCGTACCGGCGAACGAGCTCTCCGGGAAGCTGCTGCCGGTCCCCTCCAACTTCACGCTGGGCCCCGACCTCGCCCAGGACGGCAACAACTTCTTCGTCTCGGGGGAGAAGGCCGTCCAGGGTTTCAAGGACGCCCGCAACGGCCTGTCCAGCTCCGAGCGCAAGCAGCGCGACGAGATGCTGGCCGGTCTCAAGCTCAAGGGACTCGCCGGCCGCAGCTACACCAAGGGCGGCGGCGAGGCGGTCTACCAGGTCCGCATCATGCAGGCGGACCCGAAGGCCGTGGGTGCCTTCTCCGAGATGTCCAAGAAGCTCCTCGACCTCACCGGGGACGACCGCGAGGCGCCCGCAGTCGACGGCTACCCCGACGCCAAGTGCGCGCTGGTGGCCATCGGCGAGGAGAAGAAGGAGAAGATCGACTCGATGGACTGCGTCGCGGTCCAGGGTGACGTGCTGGTCAACTTCCGGGCGTTCGGGGCCAAGCCCTTCTCGCACTCCGACGCCGTCGCCTTCTTCAAGAACCAGCTGAGCCACCTGAAGTCCCCCGGGGAGTCCGTGTGACCGAGCCGACCGCCACCGACGCCGCTCCGGACGCCGTGCCCGCTCCGGCCGTGCCCGCGCCGGCCGCAGCGACACCGCCCGTGCCCGCAGCCCCCGCCGCTTCCGAGGCGGAGGCACTCGTACCGCCGGAGGCAGCGGCCCCGCCCAAGGTCCGCCGCCGGCTCCACGCCGCCCTGCGCTGGACGGCCGCCGTCCTCGTCTTCGGCGCCGTCGGCACGGGGGTCGCGTACGGGATCACGCAGCCCGAGCGCACCGGCATCCCCGGGCTCTCCACCCGCGACGACGGCCGCTGGGACTACCCCGCGCTGACCAAGCCCACCCTGCCGCCCGGCGCCCCCCTGCCCTTCGCCAAGGACAACGAGGACGGCATCCACTACGCCGGTCTCGCGCAGCTGCTCCTGCCGGCCCCCCGCGGCTCCGCTCCGGACGCCGGGCTCAAGTTGGAGAAGGACTCCGTGGTCACCCCGGACACCTTCCTCCAGGAGTACGAGTCCACGGTGCGCGAGAAGATGAAGCAGGGCTTCACCGACGACGGCCTGCGCCAGATCGTCGGCCGGGGCTGGACCACCCCGGACGGCACCCGCACCCGGATCTACCTGCTGCGCTTCCACAGCTCGGGCTTCGTGGACAGCTTCCACGGCTGCAACATCGACATGAACGTGAACGGCGTCAACCGCATGGAGCAGGACGCGTCCTGGACCAAGGTCAAGTTCACCGAGTCCCCGCCCGCGCACAGCGGCATCGCGGTCTACGAGGAGGCTGCGCCGGTCGGCGACGAGCAGATCAAGGCGGGCTGCGTCAGCTCCGGCGACATCCAGGCGGTGATCTTCCAGAGCCGCAAGGGACAGGTGGCCTCCGTTCCGCTGCACCAGACGGCGATCCTGCAGAGCCGGCTGCTCGGCTGAGCGCACCGGCGCGGCCGCTGCGGGCCACCTCACGGAGTGGGCCGGTCCCCGGGCCAGTAGGCTGGGGACCGGCCCATTGCCCTAACGAACCTTCCGAGGAGCACCCCGTGCTTGAGGCAGTCTTCACCTCCCTGCTGATCCTGGTCTGCGTCGGCGTGCTCGCCTTCACCGGCCTGGCCGTGAAGAAGCTGTACCAGGGCCAGCGCTGACCTCCCCCGGACCTCGTCCGGGGGCGTCCCCGGCACCGGCCGCCGCCCCGACCCGGAACCCCTCACAGATCGCCTGAGCAGCCCACCATGATCCAGATCCCGTCCGACCTGAACCCCGGCCTCGTCCCCCTCGCCTTCCTCCTCGGCACCTGGGAGGGCGCGGGCGTCTTCGACTTCCCCGGCGAGGAGAAGTGCAACTTCGGCCAGGAAGTCGTCTTCAGCCACGACGGCCGGGACTTCCTGGAGTACGTCTCCCGCACGTGGGTCCTCGACTCCGAGGGCAACAAGGTGCGGCCGCTGGAGTCCGAGTCCGGCTACTGGCGGATCGACAAGGACCGCAAGGTCGAGATCGTCATGATCCGCGACCAGGGCGTCGTCGAGGTCTGGTACGGCGAGCTCGCCGACCAGAAGCCCCAGATCGACCTCGCGACGGACGCGGTCGCCCGCACCGCCGCCTCCGGCCCGTACAGCGGCGGCAAGCGGCTCTACGGCTACGTCAAGAGCGACCTGATGTGGGTCGGCGAGAAGGCCACCCCCGAGGTCGAGCTGCGCCCGTACATGTCGGCCCAGCTGAAGAAGGTCGTCACGCCCGAGGAGGTCGCCGAGATGGCGCGCAACCTCCCGGACATGCCCGACGACGGCATCGCCTTCTTCCGCTGAGACCGGACGCGCCGGACAAGGGACCGCGGGCCCGCCCGCGGTCCCTTCCGCGCCCGTACACTGGCCGGGTGGCGAGCACCGACGACAGCGAAACCGCCGACTGGAAGAGCGATCTGCGCCGGCGCGGGTACCGGCTGACGCCGCAGCGCCAGCTCGTGCTGGAAGCGGTCGACGCCCTGGAGCACGCGACCCCCGACGAGATCCTCGCCGAAGTGCGCAAGACGGCCTCCGGGGTCAACATCTCCACGGTCTACCGCACGCTGGAGCTCCTGGAGGAGCTGAAGCTCGTCTCGCACGCCCACCTCGGGCACGGCGCGCCCACCTACCACCTCGCCGACCGGCACCACCACATCCACCTGGTCTGCCGCGAGTGCACCGACGTGATCGAGGCGGATCTGGACATCGCCGCCGAGTTCACCGCGAAGCTCCGTGCGACCTTCGGGTTCGAGACCGACATGAAGCACTTCGCGATCTTCGGACTCTGCAAGAAGTGTGCCGCGAAGCACGCTGCCGCCTCCGCCTAGGAGGGTCGTAGGCTTGGCGGCATGACCAGCAGCCCCTTGCTCCATCTTCCCGGCGCCGTACCGGCCGAAGGCCGTGACGAGGGCGTCGCCGCCCACTACGGAGAGCTGTACGGCGAACAGCGCGTCCTCGCGGACGGCCGCGGCTTCGTCGACCTCTCGCACCGCGGAGTCGTCACCGTCACCGGACCGGAGCGGCTGAGCTGGCTGCACCTGCTGCTCACCCAGCACCTCACCGAACTCCCGCCCGGGCAGGCCACCGAGGCGCTGATCCTGTCCGCGCACGGCCACATCGAGCACGCGCTCTACCTGGTCGACGACGGCGAGACGGTGTGGGCGCACGTCGAGCCCGGCACGCAGGAGGCGCTGATCGCCTACCTGGAGTCGATGAAGTTCTTCTACCGCGTCGAAGTCGCCGACCGGACCGCCGACTTCGCCGTCGTCCACCTGCCGGCCGGCTCCATCGCCGAGGTCGACAAGCAGCACGTCGTACGGGAGACCGCGCACGGCCGCGACGTCTTCCTGCCCCGCGCCGAGCTGGAGTCCTTCGCCGCCTCCCACGGCCCGGCCGCCGGACTGCTCGCGTACGAGGCGCTGCGCGTCGAGGCGCACCGGCCGCGGCTCGGCCTGGAGACCGACCACCGCACCATCCCGCACGAGCTGGGCTGGATCGGCACGGCCGTGCACCTCCAGAAGGGCTGCTACCGCGGCCAGGAGACGGTGGCCCGCGTCCACAACCTGGGCAAGCCCCCGCGCCGCCTGGTCTTCCTGCACCTGGACGGCTCCGAGGTGGTCCTCCCGGCCCACGGCGCGCCGCTGCGGCTCGCCGCGGACGGGGAGGAGGGCCGCCAGCTGGGCTTCGTGACCACCGCGGTACGCCACCACGAGCTGGGCCCGATCGCGCTCGCGCTGGTCAAGCGGAACGTCCCGGTCGACGCACCGCTGCTGGCGGGCAAGACGGCCGCGGCGCAGGAGGTCGTCGTAGCGCCCTAGGGGCAGGCCCCGGCCGCCGGGACGTCTCCTCGGGACGTCTCAGACGTCGATGACGAGGGTGAACGGGCCGTGGTTGGTGAGCGAGACCCGCATGTCCGCGCCGAACCGGCCCGTCTCCACCGTCGCCCCCAGCGCCCGCAGCTGCGCCACGACCTCGTCGACCAGCGGCTCGGCGACCTCGCCGGGCGCGGCGGCGTTCCAGGTGGGGCGGCGGCCCTTGCGGGCGTCTCCGTAGAGCGTGAACTGCGAGATCACCAGCAGCGGCGAACCGTTGTCGCTGCAGGACTTCTCGCCCTCCAGGATCCGCACCGACCACAGCTTGCGCGCCAGCTGCGCCGCCTTCTCGGCGGTGTCGTCGTGGGTCACCCCCACCAGCACGCACAAACCCTCGCCGACGATCTCGCCCACGGTCTCGCCGGCCACCACGACGCGCGCGCCGTCCACCCTCTGCACCACTGCTCGCATACCACCTGTGTACCAGCCGTGCACCCGTCCGGGGCCGATCGGGTGGGGTGGGACTGCACCTGCACCACGGAGAGTGGCACGATGCATGCAGGCGGTGCCCCCAGCACCGGTCGAGGGGACGGACACGTTCGATGAATACTTCTGGTACCTCCGTACCTGCATCACCCACAGCCACGTCCGCCGGCGCGGTACGACCGCCCGCGCAGCGCACGGGCGAGGAGCAGGCGCCGACCACGCCTGCCGGGCTCGCCAACGCGCTCGGGCTGCCCGAGCTGCGCGGCCTGCGCCGTGACGCCCAGCGCGACGAGGCGGACCTCAGCTACATCCGCAGACTTCTCCAGGGCCGGATCGACATCCTGCGTGCCGAACTGGCCCGGCGTGCCGGTCCCGAGGCGCCGGTCGCTCCCGGGCAGCCCATGGTGGACCGGCTCTCGGAGATCCTCGCCGACGCGCCGTCCAGCCGCAGCGCCTCCGCCCGGCACGTCACGCTCGGCACCCCGCACAGCGAGGAGTTCCGGCTGCTGGCCGCGGAGATGCTCGCCGACGTGGAGCTGTCCGACCTCGGCGCACGCACCGACGGTGAACTGCACGACGCGATGGGCCGCCTGGTGCGCTACGAGCAGCAGGTGTCGCGGCGCCGCCAGCAGTTGCAGCGCACGGTGGACGACTGCACCACGGAGATCACCCGGCGCTACCGGGAGGGTGAGGCACAGGTGGACGACCTGCTGGCGTAGGGAGCTCGGCAGCTCGGGAGTCCTGGCGGCTCCGAAGCCCTCCGGCGGCGGAAATTCAGGCGACGCGTGCCGGCGGGCCCATTAGCGTGGCCGGTTATGAGCGTTGACGTCCGGCCGATCGCCGAATCCGAACTCCCCGAGTGGTTGCGCGCCCTGAACACCGGGTTCCTGACCCCGGCCAAGGTGACCGATTCCGACGTCGCACAGCGCGCCAAGTACGGCGACCTCGCCCGCCTCCGGGGCGCCTTCGACACCGGCACCGGCCGGTGCGTGGCCACCCTGCGCTCCTTCGCCCAGGAACTGACGGTGCCCGGCGGGGCGGCGATCGCGGCCGACGCCATCTCGAACGTCACCGTGTCGCCCACGCACCGCCGCCAGGGCCTGCTGACCCGGATGCTGACCGCCGAGCTCGCCGCCGCCACCGAGCGCGGCGACGTGGTGTCGACGCTGATCGCCGCCGAGTACCCGATCTACGGACGCTACGGGTACGGGCCCGCCGCCTCCATCTCGGAATGGGAGATCGACGTACCGCGCACCGGACTCGACCCGCGCTGGTCCGGGCCCGCGGACGGCAGCCGGATCGAGATGGTCGACGAAGCCGAGGTGCGGCGGGTGGGCCCCGGGCTGCACGAGCGGCTGCGGGCGGCCACGCACGGCGCGGTGGACCGCGACACCCGCTGGTGGAACCTGGCCACCGGCCTGGAGGAGATGTCGCACCGCCCGTACCGGGACAAGTTCCACGCCGTCTACCGGACCGCGGCCGGCGAGGTGGCCGGACTGGTGGCCTACACGGCCGACGACCACTGGTCGGACGCGAAGCTCCCGCAGAACACGGTGCAGGTCAAGCAGCTGATCGCGGTCAGCCCGGAGGCGGAGCGGGCCCTGTGGCGGTTCCTGTGCTCCATCGACTGGGTGCTGAAGGTCCGCACCGGCTACCGCGCCCCCGACGACCTCGTCGCGCAGCTGCTGCCCGATCCGCGGGCCGCACGGGTGGTCACCGCGTCCGACTTCCTGTGGGTGCGCGTGCTGGACGTCGTACGGGCCCTGCGCGCGCGGACGTACGCCGTGCCCGGGGTGCTCGTCCTGGACGTGGCCGATCCGACGGGACCGGCAGCGGGCCGCTACCGGCTGGACGCCGGGACGGGGGAGTGCACGCGCACCGGGGAGCCGGCGGACCTGCGGCTCGACGTGGCGGCGCTGGGCTCCCTGTACCTCGGCGACGAGTCCGCCGTGCGGCTGGGCGCGCTGGGCCGGGTGACCGAGGAGCGGGCGGGGGCGCTGGCGCTCGCCGACGCCGTGTTCCGCACCGCGCGCCGCCCCTGGTGCCCGGACGTCTTCTGACCGCCCTGCTCCTCTGACCGCCCTGCTCTTCCGGCCGCCCCGTTCCGACCGTTCTTCCCGGTCGCTCCTCGTCACATCGTGGGCCTCCGGTTCGTCAGAGGGACGAGGAGCAGGAACAGTGAAGACGTACGGACGACCGAGGGGGACGACCACATGACCGGCACCGGCGACACCGGGTACCGCAGCGACAGCGAGTACCTGGCAGCGCGCTTCGAGGAGAACCGCGGGCATCTGAGGGCGGTGGCCTACCGGATGCTCGGCTCCCTCACGGAGGCCGACGACGCCGTGCAGGAGGCCTGGATCCGGCTCGACCGGTCCGACACGAGCGAGGTGCAGAACCTCGGCGGCTGGCTGACCACCGTCGTCGCCCGCGTCTGCCTCGACCAGCTGCGCTCGCGCAAGGTCAGGCGCGAGGAGTCTCTGGAGTCGCCGCTCGGCCTGCCGGAGCCGCTGCTGAGCCCGCCGGACGGGCTCGACCCCGAGCAGGAGGTGCTGCTCGCCGACTCGGTCGGGCTCGCGCTGCTCGTCGTCCTGGAGCAACTGGCTCCCGCGGAGCGGCTGTCGTTCGTCCTGCACGACATGTTCGGCGTGTCCTTCGACGAGATCGCGCCCATCGTGGAGCGCACGCCCGCAGCGGCACGGCAGTTGGCGAGCCGGGCCCGCAGGCGGGTGCGGGGCGGTGCTCCCGCACCCGACGTCGACCTGGCCAAGCAGAAGGAGGTCGTCGGGGCGTTCCTGGCGGCGTCCCGGGGCGGCGACTTCGAGGGCCTCATCACCGTCCTCGACCCCGACGTGGTGCTCCGCGTCGACATGGCGGAGCTGACGCTCGGCGCGGGGGCGGTGGCCCGGCAGGCGCTCACCTTCCAGCGGCTCGCGCCGTTCGGGCGGCCCGCGCTGGTCAACGGCGTGCCCGGGGTCGTCACCATCCCGCCCGGGGGCAAGCCGCTCTCGGTGCTGGCCTTCACGGTGGGCGGCGGCCGTATCGTCGCCATCGACATCCTGGCCGATCCGGCCCGGCTGGCATCCCTGGACGTCACCGTCCTGGAGAACGAGGAATGAGTTCCGTGGCATCACCGTCGTCCCCGTCCCCGTCGTCCCCGTCGTCCCCGTCCTCCCCGCCGCCGCCCCCGGCCTCGGTCGTGGACGCCCTGCGCGCCGCGGGCTGTGTCTTCGCCGAGGAGGAGGCGGAGCTGCTGAGCGCGGCCGCCGCCGAGGACGGCGCGGAGCTGGCGGACCTGGTGGCCCGCAGGGCTGCCGGGGAACCGCTGGAACACGTGGTCGGCTGGGCCGAGTTCTGCGGACTGCGGATGCGGGTCGGGGAGGGGGCCTTCGTGCCGCGCCGGCGCACCGAGTTCCTGGTGCAGGAGGCGGTGGCGCTGGCCCGGCCGGGTGCGGTGGTGCTGGACCTGTGCTGCGGGGTGGGCGCGCTCGGCGCGGCGGTCGCGGCGGGGCTGGGCGGCGCCCCGGTGGAACTGCACGCGGCGGACATCGACCCGGTGGCGGCGGCGTACGCGCGGCTGAACGTGGCCCCGTACGGGGGTCGGGTCCACGAGGGCGACCTGTACGAGGCGCTGCCCGAGACGCTGCGGGGCCGGGTGGACGTCCTCGTGGTCAACGCCCCCTACGTCCCCTCGCGGGAGATCGCGCTGCTCCCCGCGGAGGCCCGCGACCACGAGCCCCTGACCTCCCTGGACGGCGGCCCGGACGGCCTGGACATCCACCGCAGGGTCGCGGCGGGGGCCCTGCCGTGGCTGGCGCCGGGCGGCCACCTGCTGATCGAGACCAGCGCCCGCCAGTCCCCGCAGACGGCCGCGGCCCTGACGTCGGCCGGCCTGTGGGTACGCGCGCGCACCTCGGAGGAGCTGTACGCCACCGTGGTGATCGGCACCCGCGCCTGAGGCGGAGCCGCCTCCCCCGGCCGGGGGAGGCGGCGGGCGCCGGGTCCTGCCGGGGGCGGGCCCGCGGCCCGTCCCCGGGGCCGACGTATCGGCCGGGACGGACCGACACGATGGTGGACATGACGACGACGCAGCTCAACGGCACTTCGACGACCGCTCCACGCTGGGCGGTTCGGGCCGCGCACCTGACCGCGCTGCTCACGCTGCCGTCCGGCCTGTGGCGCGTACTCCTGGCGGCGGGCTGCCTGGCGGGCTACACCGAGGCCGGATACACCGCCGCGGGCATCCCCGGCTGGGGCCGGGTCTACGTGCTCGCCCTCAGCGTGGGCAGCGAGGTGCTCGCCCTGCTCACGCTCGGCCTGGTGCGGCCCTGGGGCGAGGTGCTCCCGGCCCGGCTCCCGCTCGTGGGCGGCCGACGGCTCCCGCCGCGGGGGGTCACCGCCGCAGCCGGAGCCGTCGCGCTCGTATTGGCCCTCGTGTGGACCCCGTTCGTCCTGTGGTGGTCCCTCCCGCACCCCGACACGACCGCCCTCGGCGCCACGGTCGCGGGCTTCCTCTACCTGCCCCTGGTCCTGTGGGGCCCGCTGCTCGCGGCGGTCACCTGCGCGTACCACCGCCGACGTACGCCGCGAGGTGCTCGCCGGTGAGGGTGGAGCGGGCCGCGACGAGGTCGGCGGGGGTGCCCTCGAAGACGATCCGGCCGCCGTCGTGGCCGGCGCCGGGGCCGAGGTCGATGATCCAGTCGGCGTGCGCCATGACCGCCTGGTGGTGCTCGACGACGATGACCGACTTGCCGGAGTCGACGAGCCGGTCGAGCAGGCCGAGCAGCTGCTGGACGTCGGCGAGGTGCAGGCCGGCGGTCGGCTCGTCGAGGACGTAGACGCCGCCCTCCTCCGCCATGTGGGTGGCCAGCTTGAGCCGTTGCCGTTCGCCGCCGGACAGCGTGGTGAGGGGCTGGCCCAGGCTGAGGTAGCCGAGGCCGACGTCGACGAGCCGGTCGAGGATGCGGTGCGCGGCCGGGGTGCGTGCCTCGCCGGCGCCGAAGAACTGCTCGGCCTCGGTCACCGGCATCGCGAGTACCTCGCTGATGTCGCGGCCGCCGAGGTGGTAGTCCAGCACCGAGGCCTGGAACCGCTTCCCCTCGCACTCCTCGCAGGTGCTGGAGACGCCGGCCATCATCGCCAGGTCGGTGAAGACGACGCCGACGCCGTTGCAGGTGGGGCAGGCGCCCTCGGAGTTGGCGCTGAACAGCGCCGGCTTGACGCCGTTGGCCTTGGCGAACGCCTTGCGGATCGGGTCGAGCAGCCCGGTGTACGTCGCCGGATTGCTCCGCCGGGAGCCGCGGATCGCGCCCTGGTCGACGGAGACCACGCCCTTTCCGGGTGGGATCGAGCCGTGCACGAGCGAGCTCTTGCCGGAGCCGGCGACGCCGGTGACCACGCACAGCACCCCGAGCGGGATGTCGGCGTCGACGCCCTGGAGGTTGTGCGCCGTCGCCCCGCGGATCTCCAGCGTGCCGGTGGGCTTGCGCACCGTCTCCTTGAGGGCGGCCCGGTCGTCGAGGTGGCGGCCGGTGACGGTGCCGCCGGCCCGCAGCCCCTCGACGGTGCCTTCGAAGCAGACGGTGCCGCCCCCGCTGCCGGCGCCGGGGCCGAGGTCGACGACGTGGTCGGCGATCGCGATCGTCTGCGGCTTGTGCTCCACGACGAGCACCGTGTTGCCCTTGTCCCGCAACCGCAGCAGCAGGTCGTTCATCCGCTGGATGTCGTGGGGGTGCAGGCCGATGGTGGGTTCGTCGAACACGTAGGTGACGTCGGTCAGTGAGGAACCGAGGTGGCGGATCATCTTGGTGCGCTGTGCCTCGCCGCCGGAGAGCGTGCCCGACGGCCGGTCGAGCGAGAGGTAGCCGAGGCCGATCTGCGTGAACGAGTCGAGGGTCTGCCCGAGCGCGGTGAGCAGCGGAGCCACCGAGGGCTCGTCGAGGCCGCGGACCCATGCGGCGAGGTCGCTGATCTGCATCGCGCAGGCGTCGGCGATGCTGACCCCCTTGATCTTCGAGGCCCGGGCTCCCTCGCTGAGCCGGGTGCCGTCGCACTCGGGGCAGGTGGTGAAGGTCATCGTCCGCTCCACGAAGGCGCGGACGTGCGGCTGCAGCGCGTCGATGTCCTTGGACAGCATCGACTTCTGGATCTTCGGGATCAGGCCCTCGTAGGTCAGGTTGATGCCCTCGACCTTGATCTTGGTCGGTTCCCTGTGGAGGAGGTCGTGCAGCTCTCGCTTGGTGTACTTGCGGATCGGCTTGTCCATGTCGAAGAAGCCGCTGCCGCTGAAGATGCGGCCGTACCAGCCGTCCATGCTGTAGCCGGGGATCGTGAGCGCCCCCTCGGCCAGGGACTTGCTGTCGTCGTAGAGCTGCGTGAGGTCGACGTCGGAGACCGCGCCGCGGCCTTCGCAGCGCGGACACATGCCGCCGGTGCGGGTGAAGGTCGCCTTCACCGCCTTCTTCGCGCCGCGCTCGACGGTGATCGCACCGCTCGCCCGGACCGAGGGGACGTTGAAGGCGTAGGCGCTGGGCGGGCCGATGTGCGGCGTTCCGAGCCGGCTGAAGAGGATGCGCAGCATCGCGTTGGCGTCGGTGGCGGTGCCGACGGTGGAGCGGGGGTCGCCGCCCATGCGCTGCTGGTCGACGATGATCGCGGTCGTCAGTCCGTCGAGGACGTCGACCTCGGGCCGGGCCAGCGTGGGCATGAAGCCCTGGACGAAGGCGCTGTAGGTCTCGTTGATCAGCCGCTGGGACTCGGCGGCGATCGTGTCGAACACCAGCGAGCTCTTGCCCGAGCCCGAGACGCCGGTGAACACGGTCAGCCGGCGCTTCGGGATCTCGACGCTGACGTCCTTGAGGTTGTTCACGCGGGCGCCGTGGACGCGGATCAGGTCGTGGCTGTCGGCGGCGTGCGGCGCGGGCGCCTGCGTGTCCGTCCTCTTGGCCGTGCTCATCGTCTCTCCCTCTGTCGGGCGGGGGTCTTCGCGGGGTCAGCGGTCCTGGAGCAGCCCGAGGACGTTGCCGTCGGGGTCGGTGACGGTGGCCACCAGGCGGCCGCCGCCGACGTCGTGCGCGGGCTCCTTCACCTTGGCACCCGCGGCGGTCACCTCGGCCAGCTTCGCGTCGAGGTCCGCCACCTGCCAGTAGGCCACGGGTGAGGTCATGCCCTGCGGTCCACCGGCCGGAACCAGCCCGATGCTCTGGCCGGCGGTCTCGAAGCCGACGTAGTAGGACTCGTCGGTCTGCGGCGGTACGCCGAGCAGGGCGGTGTACACGGCCTTGGCCGCCGCCAGGTCGGAGACGGGGTGCAGCACGGTCTTGACGCCCTGCGTGGAAGAAGGGGAAGACGGGGTAGAGGGGGAAGGGGCAGAAGAGCCGGTCATGGTCGCTCCCGGTGGGAAGGGGTTGTGGCATTCACGCTAGGTGCGGCCGGGTCTCCTGTGCTTCTCGATTCCTGACCGGTCTCCGGTCCCTGGGCTCCGGCCCTGTCCGACGCGACACGCCGGGTGGGTGCTCTTGCAAGCATGCGCTTGCAATAGTTAGCAAACTCCGGCAGGATCGGGGCATGGCATCGCTCAACGTCGGAAATCTCGGCGAGTTCCTCCGCGACCAGCGGCGGCAGGCCCAGCTCTCGCTGCGGCAGCTGGCCGATGCGGCCGGAGTGTCGAATCCGTACCTGAGCCAGATCGAGCGCGGGCTGCGCAAGCCGAGCGCGGACATCCTCCAGCAGCTGGCCAAGGCGCTGCGGATCTCCGCGGAGACGCTGTACGTGCAGGCCGGGATCCTCGATGAGCGGGATCGGGACGAGGTGGAGACGCGCAGCGTCATACTCGCCGACCCGTCCATCAACGAGCGGCAGAAGCAGGTGCTGCTCCAGATCTACGAGTCGTTCCGCAAGGAGAACGCGCAGGAGGCCGACCCGGCCGGCGCGGACGGCCCCCAGCACCAACGAACCGAACTGTGATCCGGGAGGACCAGCCCCATGGCCATCGCCGATGACCTGAAGAAGACCCTCACCGACCCGACCCCGCTCTACTTCGCCGCCGGCACCGCCGATCTCGCGGTGCAGCAGGCCAAGAAGGTGCCCGGCCTCATCGAGCAGCTGCGCGCCGAGGCGCCCGCGCGCATCGAGGCCGTGATGAACACCGACCCGAAGATCGTCCAGGAGAAGGCCAAGGAGGCGCAGGAGGCGGTCACCGCCAAGTTCGCCGAGGTGCTCGGCGCGATCGACCCGAAGAAGCTCGGGGAGACCGCGCAGGACCTGGCGCTGCGCGGGGTCGGCGTGGCCGCCGAGTACGCGGTGCTCGCCAAGGAGACCTACGACAAGGTCGCCGAGCACGGTGAGCAGGCCGTACGGGCCTGGCGGGGCGGGGTCTCCGAGGAGATCGTCGACATCGCCGTCGCCGTGGAGCCGGACCCGCAGCCCGAGACCGCCGCGGCGGCCCCCGCGGCGGAGTCCGAGGGCGTACCGGCCGCGCGCAAGACCCCGGCGCGCAAGAGCGGCCCGCGGAAGTCCGCCGGCACGCCGGGCGAGGAGAGCTGATCCGGAAGGACGCATAGGACGCGCTGACGCGCAGGACGCGTACGCATCCCGGGACGGCGGGCCGGACACCGGTGGGGTGTCCGGCCCGTTGGACGCGGTGGGGGGCGGCTCTGCGGGTAGCGTGGAGTCAGGCGGCAGAAGACGGGCCAGCGGGAGAAGGCGGTCGAGGCGATGTTGATGAACGGGTTCGATAACGGGGTCCTCCCGTTGCTCGGGTTCGCCATGCTGGCGCTCGCCGTGGTGGCCTTCGTCCTCGCGCTGGTGGCGCGGGAGGACGCGTACCGGGCCGCCGACAAGCAGAGCAAGACGTTCTGGCTGGTCATCCTCGGCGTCACGGTCCTCGTGGACTTCTTCCTGGCGAGCATGCTGTTCCTGCAGATCGCCGGTCTCGTGGCCACCATCGTGTTCTTCGTGGACGTCCGCCCCGCCCTCAAGCAGGTCTCGGGTGGCGGCCGCCGCCGGGGCGGCAGCAGCAGTGACGGCCCGTACGGGCCGTACAACGGCGGCCGGTAGCCGGCGCCGCAGCAGCGGCCGGTGGCGTGTCCTGTGGCGCGGGCTGTGACGGCGCCGCGTGACGGTGCCCGCCGGGCCCGGCCTCAGCTCTCGTTGCGCGAGAGCAGGACCACCGCCACGTCGTCGGTGAGCTCGCCCCCGTTGAGCCGGCGGGCCTCGGTGACGGATGCCTCCAGCAGGCCCTCGCCGCTCAGCCCGCGGTCCAGGTGGCGGTTGATCATCTCGACCATCCCGTCCTGGCCGAGCCGTTCCCTGCCCTCGCCGATGCGGCCCTCGATCAGCCCGTCGGTGTAGAGCATCAGGCTCCAGGTCCCGCCCAGCTCGACCTGGCGGCGCGGCCAGCGGGCCTTGGGCAGCAGCCCCAGCGCCGGGCCGCTGTTCTCGTACGGGAGGAGCCGCGCGGGCCGCCCCGGCCGGGACACCAGCGGGGCGGGATGCCCGGCCAGGCACAGGCCCGCCCGCCGGCCGTCGGGGCTGATGTCCACCGTGCAGAGCGTCGCGAAGATCTCCTCGCAGGGGCGCTCCACCTCCAGGACCTCCTGGAGGGTGGCCAGCAGGTCGTCACCGCACAGCCCCGCGAGGGTCAGCGCCCGCCAGGCGATGCGCAGCTCGACGCCGAGGGCGGCCTCGTCCGGGCCGTGGCCGCAGACGTCGCCGATCATGGCGTGGACCGTGCCGTCGGGGGTGCGCACGGTGTCGTAGAAGTCCCCGCCGAGGAGGGCGCGGCTGCGGCCGGGCCGGTAGCGGGCGGCGAAGCGGAGGTCGGAGCCTTCGAGGAGGGGCGTCGGGAGCAGTCCGCGCTCCAGACGGGCGTTCTCCTGGGCCCGCAGTTTCGATTCTGCAAGCTTGTACTGGGCGATGTCGGCCCGTTTTCTCTCCACCGCGTAGCGGATGGCCCGGCTCAGCAGCCTGCCGTCGAGCTCGTCGCGGAAGAGGAAGTCCTGCGCGCCGACCCGTACGGCCTCGGCGCCGCGCTCGGCGTCGGCCTCGGCGGTCATGACGAGGACCGCGTGCCGGGGCGCCATGCGCAGCACTTGGTGGAGGGTGGCGAGCTGGTCGGCGGCGGGGTCGCGGGTGGCGGTGGCGCCGCCGGACGCCGCCGTACGGCTGCCGCCCTGCGCGTCGGCGAGGGCGAGGTCCAGCAGGATGCAGTGGACGTCGGGGGTGAGCAGGCGGGCGGCCTCGGTGAGGTTGCGGGCCGTGCGGAGCCGGATGCGGTGGCGGTCGGCGTCGAGGATCTCCGGGACGGTGAGACCGCCCGCGGGGTCGTCCTCGATCACCAGCAGGGTCAGGGATGCCTGTGGGGATGCCTGTGGTGCGGCGGTGGGGGCTGCGGGCTGACCGCTCTCCGTGGCGGGGGCCTCCGGGAGGGGGATGTCCCTCTGCCGCGGTACGGGTACGGGCATCGTCTCCGGTTCCTTCCCTCCCCCCGAGGGTGCGCTCGTGCGCCGACCCTAGCGGTCCGTCCTGGGCGAGCGGAATGGCGTTCTGGGCCAAGGCCGCCGGCATATGCCGTTATCGCGGGGGAAAGTCCGTCTCACCGCATGACCAACGTCACGGTGAGCCGGGTCGCAGTCCCGCCTGACGAGACGTCGCCGCCGGGTGACCGGTTCCCTCCGGGTCCCCGCCGCCGCGGGCGCGGAGGCGCGGGCGGCTGCACGTCCCACCGACGGGCGGCGGCCGCCCGTCGGCGCGGGCGGGCGGCTGCTAGGCGTCCGGGCGGACGACCGCCTTGATCGGCATCGAGCCGGCTCCTGCGAGGGTGACGTTGCGGCCGGGTCGCGGGGCGTGGATGATCGCGCCGTCACCCACGTACAGGGCGACGTGGCTCGCGTCGTCGAAGTAGATGATCAGATCGCCGGGCCGCATGTCCTTGAGGGCCACCTTCGGCAGCAGCCGCAACTGCTCCTGCGAGGTGCGCGGAATCGCCTTCCCCGCCGACAGCCACGCCTGGGAGGTCAGACCGGAGCAGTCGAAGGCGGCCGGACCCTCGGCGCCCCACACGTACGGCTTGCCGACCTGCGCGGCGGCGAACTGCACCGCCTTGCGGCCCGATTCGGACGCCGAGGCGTTGAGCTCCTTCAGCACGCCGGTCGAGAGCCATGCCGCCTGCGCCTTGTACTGCGCGTCGTGCTCCAGCTGGAGCAGCCGGGCCTTCTCCTCGGCCTGCAGCTTGCTCTCCAGCTCCTCGGCCGCCTTGATCTTGTCCTCTACCTCCTTCTTCGAGGCCGCCTGCTTGACCCGGTTGGCTTCGAGCTTCTGCCACTGCTCGCTCGCGTCCTTCGCGTACTGCTGCAATGCGCCCTGGGTGCGGTTCATTTCGGCGAGCAGGTCCGTGGTCGCCTTCGCGCCCTGCCGCAACCGGTCGGTCCCGTCGAGGAACTGACTGGGGCTCCCGCTCAGCGCCAGCTGGGCGCCGGCCGGCATCCCGCCCGAGCGGTACTGGGCGCGCGCGGCGGCGCCCGCGCGGTTCTTCAGGGCCGTGATCCGATCCTGGCCCGCGACGACCTGCTTGGCGATCTCGACGATCTTGGCGGACTGGGCCTTGGCCTCGCTCTCCGCGAGGTTGTAGGCGTCCGTCGCCGTGCCCGCCTGCCGGTAGAGCTCGTCGATCTCCTTGCGTACCTGCTCAAGGGACGTGGCGCCCGGCTCGGGCAGCGGCGCCGCATGCGCGGCTCCCGGCGCACCCAGCACCCCCGACACCGCGAGCAGCGCCGACGCGCACAGCAGCGTGAGAGCGGTCCTGCCCCTCCATCGCCTGCGCTCCACGGTCGCCATGGTCCCCCCAGGTGGCCCGAGTCGGATCCGACATCAGATCTGACTATCCATCAGTAACATTCACTGCCTTCGGGATGGTGCCACGAGTCCGTGAAATCCAACACCCTTGCCCAGCCGAACCAGTCCTCCACACACGACCCCGACGACTCAACGGGCCGCCCCGACTACCGGTTCCCCCGCTGCGCCACATTCACCCCGCCGGACGCAACGCCTCCCAGCGCACCGTCAGTTCCCCCTGCCGCCACCGCCCCGGCCCGTCCGCCAGCGGCCAGTCGCCCGACAGTGCCCGGGCCGTACGGATCCAGCGCTGCCGCGCCCCGTACGAGGCGTACGGAGCCGCCGCCGCCCACGCCCGGTCGAAGTCGCGCAGGAACGCGTACACCGGTTCGCCCGGAACGTTCCGGTGGATCAGCGCCTTCGGCAGCCGCTCCGCCAGGTCCGAGGGGCGCTCCAGCGAGCCCAGCCGGGTCGCGAACGTCACCGTCCGCGGCCCCTCCGGCCCCAGCGCCACCCACACGTGCCGCCGCCCGATCTCGTCACAGGTCCCCTCCACGAGCAGCCCCTCCGGGGCCAGCCGCCCGCACAGCCGCTCCCAGATCGCCGCCACCTGCTCCT
Organism: Streptomyces sp. NPDC044571; assembly: GCF_040647115.1. Classification (NCBI taxonomy): domain Bacteria; kingdom Bacillati; phylum Actinomycetota; class Actinomycetes; order Kitasatosporales; family Streptomycetaceae; genus Streptomyces; species Streptomyces sp. NPDC044571. The sequence continues at coordinate 30,240 of NZ_JBEZBN010000041.1, read as the reverse complement.
CGTCGTACTGGCGCAGTACGTTCGCCGCGCGGATCAGCGCCGGGCGCGCACCGCCGTCCAGCGGCACCTCGAAGCCGCCGTGCCGGAAGCTCAGCCCCTCGCACTCGTACGGCTTGGCGCCCGCGACCCGGGCCGGCTCGATCTCGATGCCGACCACCCGCACCCGCGGCGCCGCCTCCCGCAGCCGGGCCAGCAGCTCCACCGCCGTCCACGGCGCCGCCCCGTAGCCCAGGTCCACCGCCACCGGCGCCTGCGCGCGCCGCAGCGCCGCCCCGTGCGCGGCCGCGATCCAGCGGTCCATCCGGCGCAGGCGGTTCGGGTTCGTCGTCCCGCGCGTCACCGTCCCCACGGGGCGGCCGGTCCGGCCGGCGGCGACGGCACGACCAGGGGGCGGAACGGAACGGGAGGACATGGGGCGAGGGTAAGCGGAGCGCCCCCGCCGGAGAAAAACCGGGCGGCCCACGAGGAAAAAAGCGGATGCCCCGGAATGCGGGGCACTGCCGTTCGGGTTGCACTCCTTGGCGGGTGCCGAGCGCGCTCCCGCCGCCATGCCCGTCCGCCCCGCCATCCGCATGTCGTCCGAGCGAGAGGAACTGCTCCCTTGAGCCAGTACGTGTCCCGCATCGGCGGCAGCCTCGGCGGCCGGATCGCGTCCGCCCGCAGCGCCCGCCACGACCCGCCCCGCCTGCGCCTTCCCGCCGTCGGCCACCACCGCAAGCCGCGCCGCGTGGCCATGCTCAGCGTGCACACCTCACCGCTGCACCAGCCGGGCACCGGCGACGCCGGCGGTATGAACGTCTACATCGTGGAGCTCGCCAAGCGGCTCGCCGCGATCAACATCGAGGTCGAGATCTTCACCCGGGCCAGCGAGGGCGGGCTGCCGCCGGTGGTCGAGCTGGCCCCCGGCGTCCTCGTCCGGCACGTGGACGCGGGCCCCTACGAAGGCCTCGCCAAGGAGGACCTCCCCGCCCAGCTGTGCGCCTTCACCCACGGCGTGATGCAGGCCTGGGCCGGCCACCGCCCCGGCTACTACGACCTCGTCCACTCCCACTACTGGCTCTCCGGGCACGTGGGCTGGCTCGCCGCCGAGCGCTGGGGCGTCCCCCTCGTCCACGCCATGCACACCATGGCCAAGGTCAAGAACGCGGCGCTCGCCGAGGGCGACACGCCCGAACCGGCCGCCCGCGTCATCGGCGAGACCCAGATCGTGGCCGCCGCCGACCGCCTGATCGCCAACACCACCGAGGAGGCCGAGGAGCTCGTCCGCCACTACGACGCCGACCCCGGCAAGGTCGCCGTCGTCCACCCCGGCGTGAACCTCGACCGCTTCGCCGTCGCCGACGGCCGGGCCGCCGCCCGCGCCCGCCTCGGCCTGCCCCAGGACGCCGTCATCCCGCTCTTCGCCGGACGGATCCAGCCCCTCAAGGCCCCCGACCTGCTGCTGCGCGCCGTCGCCGAGCTGGTCGACCGCGACCCCTCGCTGCGCCACCGCCTGTTCGTCCCCGTCGTCGGCGGCCCGAGCGGAAGCGGCCTCGCCAAGCCGGAGGGCCTGCAGAAACTCGCCGCGAAGCTCGGCATCACCGACCTCGTGCACTTCCACCCGCCCGTCGCCCAGGACCGGCTCGCCGACTGGTTCCGGGCGGCGTCGGTGCTGGTGATGCCCTCGTACAGCGAGTCGTTCGGGCTCGTCGCGATCGAGGCCCAGGCCACCGGCACGCCGGTGCTGGCCGCCGAGGTCGGCGGACTGCCGGTCGCCGTCAACGACGGCGTCACCGGCATCCTCGTACCGGGACACGACCCGGTGGACTACGCCCGTGAGCTGCGGCGTTTCGTGGACGACCCGGCGCTCACCGAGCGCATGGGCGGCGAGGCGGCGCGGCACGCGCAGTTCTTCGGCTGGGAGACGGCCGCGAGCGGCACGGCCGACGTGTACACCGCGGCCATGCATGATCATCGCCGTCGCGTACGCTCCCACCATGGCTGACACCGCGGAGATCATCGAGGCCACGCTGAGCGGCGCCGAGCTGAGCTGGGAGTGCCCCGAGCCGGGCGCGTACGTCGTCCAGCTCCCCGGCAACCGCAAGCTGTCCACCACCTGCTCGCTGCGGATCGGCCGGCACTCGCTGTCGGTCAACGCCTTCGTGATCCGCCACCCCGACGAGAACGAGGCCGGGGTCCACCGCTGGCTGCTGGAGCGCAACCTCAAGCTGTACGGGCTGAGCTACGCGGTGGACCGCCTCGGCGACATCTACCTGACGGGCCGCCTGCCGCTGTCCGTGGTCACCCCGGAGGAGCTGGACCGGCTGCTCGGCACGGTCCTGGAGGCGGCGGACGGGGCGTTCAACACCCTGCTGGAGCTGGGCTTCGCGGGTGCGATCAAGCGCGAGTACGCGTGGCGCGTCTCCCGGGGCGAGTCCACCCGCAACCTGGACGCCTTCAGGCACCTGACCAGGCCGTCGGCCGAGGCCGGGGCCGAGCCCGAGGCAAAGCCCGAGGCTCAGCCGCAGCCTTAGGCCTGGACCTGGGCCGGGGCCTCCGCGCCGGCGACAGCGGGCGCCGCGGCCGCCGCCGCGGGAGCCGTTTCCTCCTCGGAGCGGGCGCCACCCTCGGGTACGGCGGGTACGGCGCCACCCGCAGGGAGGTCCTCGGCCGCGGGGAGCCCGCGCATCAGGAGCCAGTAGCCCACCGCCGCCACCGTGCCCAGGACCCCTGTGGACCCCCACAGCCAGCCCGCCCCGAACCGGTCGATCACGAAGCCGGCCAGCAGCGGCGCCACCAGCGAGGCCACCGCCCACGACAGGGTGTACATCCCCTGGTAGCGGCCCCGCCCGTGCACCGGGGACAACTGCGCGACCAGGCTCATCTGGGTCGGCGAGTTCACGATCTCCGCCAGCGTCCACACGCACACCGTCAGGGCGTACGCCCACAGCGGCCCCGCGAAGGCCGTCAGCGCGAACCCGTACCCCGCCAGCAGCGCCGAGACGACCAGCAGGCGGCGCGGATCGCGGTGCTCGATGAAGTGGCTCACCGGGATCTGCAGCAGCACGATCAGCACGCCGTTCACGGCGATGACCAGCCCGTAGTCCGCCGGGGAGAAGCCCGCGGCGCCCATGGTGACCGGCAGGCCGTAGAACCCCTGCGAGAAGACCATGGAGATCAGGAACGACAGCCCGACCACCCCCATGAACCGCCCGTCGCGCAGCACCGTCCCCATCCGGGTCCGGTCCCCGGGGCCGTCCGCGACGCCGGCCTTGGCCGCCTCCGCAGCGCCCCGCTGCGGACGGGACTCGGGCAGCTTCACGTACACCAGCACCGCACACACCAGCGTCAGCGCCGCCTCGCCCAGGAACCCGGCCAGGTAGCTGTACTGGGCGATCAGTCCCGCGGCCGCCGAGCTCACGGCGAAGCCGAGGTTGATCGCCCAGTAGTTGAGCGAGAACGCCCGTACCCGGTCCTGCGGCGGCACGATGTCCGCCATCATCGCCTGCACCGCCGGGCGTGAGGCGTTCGAGGTCAGCCCCACCAGCAGCGCCACCGCGGCGATCGCCGCCGGATCCTCCATGAAGCCGAGCAGCGCCACGGAGAACGCCGTCGAGGCCTGGGCCGCCAGCAGCGTGGGACGCCGCCCCAGCCGGTCGGTCATCACCCCCGCGGCGAGCGAGGAGACCACCCCGCCGAGCCCGTGCAGCGCCGCCACCAGTCCCGCGAAGGAGGCCGAGTAGCCCCGCTCCAGCGTCAGGTACAAGGTCATGAACGTGGCGACGAAGGCCCCGAGCCGGTTGACCAGCGTGCTCGCCCACAGCCACCAGAACGCCCGCGGCAGACCCGACACGCTCTCCCGGGCAGCCCGTCTCAGACTGGCAACGGACATACGGAATCCCCCCGGGCGATGTAAGTGGCTCTCCTGCTCCTCGCACCGTACGGCCAGGCGCCCCGGACGGCCACTGAATTGACGCGCCGCGTCAATCGGAAGGAGGCCCGGCCACCCCCCGGACACCGCGCGCGAGCGCTCCGGCCCGTCCATTAGGCTCGTACGCATGGCCGACGCACCGTACAAGCTGATCCTCCTCCGCCACGGCGAGAGCGAGTGGAACGCGAAGAACCTGTTCACCGGCTGGGTGGACGTCAATCTCAACGAGAAGGGCGAGAAGGAGGCGGTCCGCGGCGGTGAGCTGCTCAAGGACGCCGGCCTGCTCCCCGACGTCGTGCACACCTCGCTCCAGAAGCGCGCGATCCGCACCGCGCAGCTGGCACTGGAGGCCGCCGACCGCCACTGGATCCCGGTCCACCGCTCCTGGCGCCTGAACGAGCGCCACTACGGCGCCCTCCAGGGCAAGGACAAGGCCCAGACCCTCGCGGAGTTCGGCGAGGAGCAGTTCATGCTGTGGCGCCGCTCGTACGACACCCCGCCGCCGGCCCTTGAGGACGGCACCGAGTTCTCCCAGTCGGACGACGCCCGCTACGCGACGATCCCGCCGGAGCTGCGCCCGCGCACCGAGTGCCTCAAGGACGTCGTCGTCCGCATGCTGCCGTACTGGTACGACGGCATCGTCCCGGACCTGCTCGCCGGTCGCACGGTCCTGGTCGCCGCGCACGGCAACTCCCTGCGCGCCCTGGTCAAGCACCTGGACGGCATCTCCGACGCCGACATCGCGGGCCTGAACATCCCGACCGGCATCCCGCTCTCCTACGAGCTGGACGCCGAGTTCAAGCCCCTCACCCCGGGCGGCACCTACCTCGACCCGGAGGCCGCCGCGGCCGCCATCGAGGCCGTCAAGAACCAGGGCAAGAAGAAGTAAGTGTTGTGATCATGCCTCCCACCTGTGCGCATACAGCGCGGGTGGGAGGCATTCTCATGCCCTGGGTCGGAGTCGTTGCTCAAGGTCAGCGAGGCGTGAGGAGGCAGAACTCGTTGCCTTCCGGGTCGGCCAGAACCGTCCAGGAGATTACGGACTGATCGATATCAGGGTCGGTGGCGCCCAGGGCGCGCAGTCGGGCTGCCTCTGCGGCCACGTCGTCTCCGGGGTAGGGGCGGACGTCGAGGTGGACGCGGTTCCACACGCTCTTGGTGTCGGGGTTGCGGAGGAACTCCAGGTAGGGGCCGACGCCTTTGGCGGAGCGCATGGTCGCGTGGTCGTCGGTGACCTCGTGCAGCGTCCAGTCCATCGCCTCGCCCCAGAACCGGGCCATCCCTCGTGGGTCGGTGCAGTCGACCACCACCGCGGCGATCGGCCCGGTGTCCTGGTAGATCGGACGGGGCTCCAGGACGCAGAACTCGTTGCCTTCCGGGTCGGCCATGACCGTCCAGGGGACGTCGCCCTGCCCCACGTCGGCGAGCGTCGCGCCGAGATCCTTCAAGCGCTCGACCACCTCCGCTTGATGGGCGGTCGAGGTGGTGGCCAGATCAAGGTGCACGCGGTTCTTCACGGTTTTGGGTTCCGGGCGGGCGACGATGTCGATGCAGACGGCCACGGGGTCGGGGTAGGCGAAGCCCACGGGTTCGAGGTTGGTCACGCCGGGTCCCTCGCTGTCGACACCCCAACCGAGTGCCTGCGCCCAGAACCGGCCGAGCGCGGAGTCGTCCTGGGCTTTCATGTTGATCTGCACGAGTCGGGTTGCCATGCAGCAGATCCTAGAAGCTGCCGCCGGCCCAGGCCGCCGCGATCAGACATGTGCTCGACCAGGTGCCGACTGTGGTCGCGCCTGCCGAGACTTCCGACCGGGGCGAGTCCTTGTGAACGAAGGCAAGCCCCGACGCCGACGCCAGTGACCGATCGAATGCTGCTCAAGCCTGCGCCGGCCGACTCGGCCCGCACGCTCCACGAGCGGGCGACCCCAGCAGACGACACGCGCGACGCCGGCTGAAGCCACCCACTCCGGGCAAAGCCCCCACGTGGGGCGTTGCCGCCGGTGGGAGCTTTGGCGATGGTCGGTCAATAGACGGTGTACCCGTCGTACTTACCGCCCTGGCAGTACTTGTGATCTCCGTAGTACACGACTTTTCCTCCGGCGTACGTGCAGTCGTAGCCGGAGATGTCGGGCGCGGAGGCCTGAGCGGTGGCAGCGCCCGTGAGGCCGGCTCCTGCAAGGGCTGCCGCGGCGATGGCAGCGGCCAGTAGTCGTCGAACACGCATCTGCTTCCCCTTTCGCGGATTGACTGGTGGGCCACTAGCCACGCTCCTCCGCACCCATGGGGGTGGCGCCTCACGTTGCTCCATTCGAGTGAAAGTCGCGCGGCGCCGACCGCGAAAGCCCCTGCCGGCGGACTCGCCCGCCGCCCGCCGCCCGACGGAGGGGAACGGAAAGGGCCCCGTCCGGCACTTCGGACGGGGCCCTCGGCACGCCGGCGGCGGTCAGCCGCCGCACTGGCATGGTGCACCGGACTGGCACCCGCAACCGCAGCCCGAGCCGCAGCCGCAGGCCGCGAGCAGCGGGAGGCGGAGCGGTTCGGGCCGGGTCGGCGGCGGCTGCTCGTACTCCGGGGTGATGGGGACGGGGGAATCGGGCATGGTTCCTCCTCGCAGGCGGCGGAGTGCCTTCGCCCCATTCATGCCCAGCCACACCGGCGCGTCAACGGCGCACTGGGGCAGAACGGCTCAGACGCCCTCGACCTGCGTGGGCGGCTGGAGCTCGTCCGCGTGCTCGCCCGTCACCAGGTAGACCACGCGCTTGGCCACCGACACCGCATGGTCCGCGAACCGCTCGTAGTAGCGGCCCAACAGGGTCACGTCGACCGCCGTCTCGATGCCGTGCTTCCAGCGGTCGTCCATCAGGTGCTGGAACAGCGTGCGGTGCAGCTGGTCCATCTCGTCGTCGTCCGTCTCCAGCTGGAGCGCCAGGTCCACGTCCTTCGTGATGATCACCTCGGCCGCCTTCGCCATCAGGCGCTGCGCCAGCTGCCCCATCTCCAGGATCGTCGCGTGCAGGTCCCGGGGGACCGCCGTGTCCGGGAAGCGCAGCCGGGCCAGCTTGGCCACGTGCTGGGCGAGGTCGCCCGAGCGCTCCAGGTCGGCGCTCATCCGCAGCGAGGTCACCACGATGCGCAGGTCGGTGGCGACCGGCTGCTGGCGGGCCAGCAGCGCGATGGCGCGGGCCTCCAGGTCGTGCTGGAGGTCGTCGACCTTCTGGTCGGCGGCGATGACGCTCTCCGCCAGCTTCAGGTCGGCGTCGAGCATGGACGTCGTGGCCCGCCCGATCGCGGAACCGACGAGCCGGGCCATCTCGACCAGGCTCTCTCCGATCGAGTCCAGTTCCTCGTGGTACGCGTCACGCATGGGTGTCCCTCTCTTGGCCTACTGCGTCTGGTGCCCGGGGGGCGGGCCGGGGTGGCCTCCTGCCCCACGGTGACACGTTCGGACGCGAACGCGTCCGACTCCGGCACCCCAAGTGAATCAACCCCGTCCCCAGGGTGAACTCTGGGCGACGACTGTTCGAGGTGCCACCCGAACGGCTGTGGAAGTGCCGTCGTGCCTGCTTAACCTGGATGCATGGACGTGAACGCGGCGGTCGCCGCAGCTGCAGCGATCGCCGGTCTGTGCACCGGCGTCATCGCGATGCTGGCGTTCCGCTGGAGCGAGCGCGACCAGGCCCGCCCCACCAGGAGCTCCATGCGCCCCGACATCAATGCGGTCCTGCCGCCCGGCGTGGACACCGTCCTGTCCGTGCTCCGCTCCTCCGCCGTCGTACTCGACGAGGGTGACGCGGTGGTCAAGGCCAGCTCGGCGGCGTACGCCCTCGGACTGGTCCGCGGCGGGAAGCTGGCCGTGGAGCCCATGCTCCACATGGCCCGCGACACCCGCCGCGACGGGGAGATACGCCAGGTCGAACTCGACCTGCCGCGGCGCGGCACCGGCCGCGGCGAGGCCCTCGCGGTCTCGGCCCGCGTCGCCCCGCTCGGCTCCCGGCTCGTGCTGCTCCTCGTCGAGGACCTCACCGAGGCCCGCCGCATCGAGGCCGTACGGCGCGACTTCGTCGCGAACGTGTCGCACGAGCTGAAGACGCCGGTCGGCGCGATCTCCCTGCTCTCCGAAGCGGTCATGGACGCCGCGGACGACCCCGAGGCGGTCAGCCGCTTCGCGGGCCGCATGCAGATCGAGGCCACCCGCCTGATCAACCTCGTACAGGAGCTCATCGACCTCTCCCGGGTGCAGAACGACGACCCGCTGGAGGACGCCGAGCCCGTACGCGTGGACACCCTCGTGGCGGAGGCCATCGACCGCTGCCGCCACACCGCCTCGTCGAAGCAGATCACCATGGCCGCGGGCGGCACCGCCGACCTGCGGGTCTGGGGCCACCGCGAACAGCTCGCGGCAGCCCTCGGGAACCTGGTCGAGAACGCCGTCAACTACAGTCCCGCCCGCACCCGCGTCGGCATAGCCGGCCGCAGGGTGTCGGCGCCGGGCGGCGATCTGATCGAGATCGCCGTGACCGACCAGGGCATCGGCATCCCGGAGAAGGACCGCGAGCGCATCTTCGAACGCTTCTACCGTGTGGACCCGGCCCGCTCCCGCGCCACCGGCGGAACCGGCCTCGGCCTCGCGATCGTCAAACACGTGGCGGCCTCGCACGGTGGCGAGGTGTCGGTCTGGAGCTCGGAGGGGCAGGGCTCCACCTTCACCCTGCGGCTCCCGGAAGCAGGCGCGCGCGCCCAGGCCCACGACTCCGGGACCCCTGACGCGGAAGCCCGTACGGACACGAACCCCGACTCCGCCGGGCCCGCCGCCCCGGCCCCCACCACCCCCCACTCGACCCCTGCCTGACCCGCCTCACCAGAACCAGCCATCCCTGCCCCGGAGGTCCTTCCGTGACCCGAGTGCTCGTCGTCGAGGATGAGGAATCCTTCAGCGACGCCCTGTCCTACATGCTCCGCAAGGAGGGCTTCGAGGTCGCCATCGCCGCGACCGGGCCCGACGGGCTCGACGAGTTCGAGCGCAACGGCGCCGACCTCGTCCTCCTCGACCTGATGCTCCCCGGCCTGCCCGGCACGGAGGTCTGCCGGCAGCTGCGCGGCCGCTCCAACGTCCCCGTCATCATGGTGACCGCCAAGGACAGCGAGATCGACAAGGTCGTCGGCCTGGAGATAGGAGCCGACGACTACGTCACGAAGCCCTTCTCCTCGCGGGAGCTGGTCGCCCGCATCCGCGCGGTCCTGCGCCGCCGCGGAGAGCCGGAAGAGGTCACCCCGGCCGCGCTGGAGGCCGGTCCCGTACGGATGGACGTCGACCGCCACGTGGTCACGGTCGCCGGAGCCAAGGTGGACCTCCCGCTGAAGGAGTTCGACCTGCTGGAGATGCTGCTGCGCAACGCGGGCCGCGTGCTGACCCGCATGCAGCTGATCGACCGGGTCTGGGGCGCGGACTACGTCGGCGACACGAAAACCCTGGACGTCCACGTAAAGCGCCTGCGCGCCAAGATCGAGCCGGACCCGGGCGCGCCGCGCTATCTGGTCACGGTCCGCGGCTTGGGTTACAAGTTCGAGCCGTAGGCCTCCGGCGGGGGCGCGGGTGGT
>NZ_JBEZBN010000041.1:0-20632 GCF_040647115.1 Streptomyces sp. NPDC044571 | reverse complement strand
CCTCCGGCGGGGGCGCGGGTGGTGGCCGGTCGGAGGCCGGCGCAGCGTCTCGAAGCCCGTGAGGCCCTCCTGGGCCGAGCGGTGCGAGGGGCGCACGGGGGAGGGGTTCGAGCCGGACCCGGGCGCGCCGCGCTGTCTGGTCACGGTCCGCGGCCTGGGCTACAAGTTCGAGCCGTAAGCCTCGTCGTATACGGGTAGGGCCCCCACCGCAGCAGCGGTGGGGGCCCTACCCGTGGTACGCGGACGGCGCGGCGGTCAGTGACCGGCGGCGTGCGACGCCGAGCCGGACGGCGTGGCGGCCGGGCTGCCGGAGGCCGCACCCGACGGGGTGGCGGCCGGGACGCCGGCGGCCGGGGAGCCGGACGCGGCACCGGACGGAGTGGCCGTCGGGCTGCCCGAGGGGCCGGCGCCGGCGGCCCCGGTGGCGGGCGCCTCGGTCGGACCGAAGCCCGCGTACATGCCGGTGGCCGGGACGACGAGCGCGTCCAGCGCCACGTCGCCCGCCCGGCTGAGCTGGAAGACGACCTTCTGCGCGTTGCCGTCCTTGACGGACTCGCCGCCCTCGATCACGGCGGAGGCGTTGCCCTTGCCGCCCAGGACCACGGAACCGCCGGGCGGCACGATGACCTTGCCGGCGGCGGCGCCCTCGGCGGCCTTCAGGACGACCTTGCCCTTGCTGCCCGGAAGGGTGATGGCGTCGATGGTCTCCGGCGCGGTGCCCATGTTGAAGACCGTCGCGGAGACGGCGGCGGGGCCGCCCTTCTTGTCCTTGCCGCCCTGGGTGATCACCAGCGCGTTCTGGACCTTGATGTCGCCCTTGGTGACGGCGGCGTTGTCCGGCTTGATCTGGAGCGTCTCCGCGTGCTCGCCGGCAGCGCAGGCGGCCAGCGAGGCGATCGAGAACACGATGGCGGTGGCGGCGAGGGCGCCGCGTCGAAGGCTGCGGCTCACGGCGGCGGCAACTCCTTGGACGTACGGAACGGAAGGGTGGGCGTCCCCCGGGGCGGCTGAGGTAAAGCCGCTCTAAGGGTGTGTCAGCGCGCTTAGGTTACCGAGCCGCCGCCCCGCCCCCGCACCCGACCCTCCGCAGCGCGGGGGCCGCCCTGCACCGGCCCCCGCGATCTTGCATTCCGGCCGCCGTTCATGTGCCGCCCCCATATACCGCGGGGTATCGCCCCGGGGTAAGCCGCTCCGCGGCCTGGTGATCAATTCCGGGATTCCGTCGAACGGCGCTCCGTGATCAATTCGGGATTGGGCCGGAACCGCTCCGTACGGGTGGTCGCCAGTCGAACGGAGTAGTTCGGCTTCCCTGCATAGAAACCGGCAAAACGGGACGTACGTCACACTGACGGGCCTGCCGGTCAGGTGTAACGTGGCCGTTTCGCCCGGTCCGCACAGCGCCTCCGACCTGCGAATACCCCCTTCCGGAAGCCCTTCGCAGCACGTTCGAGTCGCTGTTGTCAAGCCCCGAGATGTGCCCTGACCTGCGAAAACGCCATTCATAACAGTCAGTTCTCGTGTTACCCTGGATAGCCACGGAAGGGGTACCTGTCACATGACGTTCAAGGTTGGCGACACCGTGGTCTATCCCCATCACGGGGCCGCGCTGATCGAGGCCATCGAAACTCGCCAGATCAAAGGCGTGGACAAGACCTACTTGGTGCTCAAGGTCGCCCAGGGCGACCTGACGGTTCGTGTGCCTGCGGACAATGCGGAGTTCGTCGGCGTTCGCGACGTAGTCGGCCAGGACGGGCTGGACCGGGTCTTCGAGGTGCTTCGCGCGCCGTATGCCGAAGAGCCGACGAACTGGTCCCGGCGCTACAAGGCAAATCTGGAGAAGCTCGCTTCTGGCGATGTCATCAAGGTCGCCGAAGTGGTGCGTGACCTGTGGCGTCGCGAGCGTGAGCGCGGGCTGTCCGCGGGTGAGAAGCGCATGCTCGCAAAGGCGCGCCAGATCCTGGTGAGCGAGCTCGCGCTCGCTGAGAACACCAACGAGGACAAGGCAGAGGCCCTCCTCGACGAGGTTCTCGCGTCCTGACGCGAGGACACCTCGTCACACAGTTGTGCCGCGGTGCCCGATGACACGCCCTCTCTCCCGGGAGGGGGCTGTTGCCGGGCGCTGCGGCATGTCTGTACCCACACCGATTTCCTCACGGGCGTGCCGGGTCCGGGCAGCCGGCTCGACCGGTCGTCACGGAAGGGGCGAGGGCGTCGCACCCGGCACCCCTCAGGCCATACCCATGTCGGCCGAAGTCACAAACCTGGCTCGGAGCTACTGATGTCTGACGAAACGCGCCCCCACCGCACCGCCGCGGTGATCCCGGCCGCCGGCCGCGGGGTACGCCTCGGCCCCGGTGCGCCCAAGGCCCTGCGGGCCCTCGGCGGCACCCCCATGCTCATCCACGCCGTCCGCGCGATGGCCCGCTCCCGGGCCGTCTCCGCCGTGGTCGTCGTCGCCCCCTCCGACGGAGCCGCCGAGGTGCGCCGCCTGCTGGACGAGCACGCGCTGCCCGACCGCACCGAGATCCTGGTCGTGCCCGGCGGGGCGACCCGCCAGGAGTCCGTACGCGCCGGCCTCGCCGCGCTCCCGGCGGACATCACCTCCGTCCTCATCCACGACGCGGCCCGCCCGCTCGTCCCCGTCGACACCGTCGACTCCGTGATCGAGGCCGTCCGCGCGGGCTCGCCCGCGGTGGTGCCCGCCCTCCCGCTGGCCGACACCGTCAAGGAGGTCGAGCCCGGCAAGCCCGGCGAGCCCGAGCCCGTCGTCGCCACGCCCGAGCGGGCCCGGCTGCGCGCCGTCCAGACCCCGCAGGGCTTCGACCTCGCCACGCTCGTCCGCGCACACGAGGAGCTCGCGGTGGGCGCAGCCGACGGCGAGGGCGCCACCGACGACGCCGGAATGGTGGAACGGCTCGGCGTCACCGTGATGGCGGTCCCCGGCCACGAAGAGGCCTTCAAGGTCACCCGCCCGCTCGACCTGGTCCTCGCAGAGGCCGTACTCGCCCGCAGGAGGGCCACCGATGCCTACTAGCTCCGCAGGTTCCGAGGAGTTCTCCGGCCACGGCGGCCCCGGCGGCCACGGCGGCCGGAACGAGGCTCCGGCCGGGGCCGCGCGCGCCGCCGCCCCCGCCCCGCTGCTCCCGCAGGTCGGCATCGGCACCGACGTGCACGCCTTCGAGGCGGGCCGTGAACTGTGGTGCGCCGGGCTGCTGTGGGAGGGCGAGGACGGCCTCGCCGGCCACTCCGACGGCGACGTCGCCGCGCACGCCGCCTGCGACGCCCTGTTCTCCGCCGCCGGCGTCGGCGACCTCGGCGCCCACTTCGGCACCTCCCGCCCCGAGTGGTCCGGCGCCGCCGGTGTCACCCTCCTGGCGGAGGCCGCCCGTATCGTCCGCGCCGAGGGCTTCGAGATCGGCAACATCGCCATCCAGGTGATCGGCGTACGCCCGAAGATCGGCAAACGGCGCGAAGAAGCGCAGAAGGCGCTCGCCGCCGCCGCGGGCGCCCCCGTGGCGGTCTCCGGCACCACCACCGACGGCCTCGGCCTCACCGGCCGCGCCGAAGGGCTCGCCGCCATCGCCACCGCCCTCGTCTACCGGACGAACCGCACCTGAGTACGACGTACGGCCACAACCCCGGCGTCGCCGACGTCACCTCTTCGGCAGCAAAGCGCCCCCCGCGCCCCGAAAGGGTCGCGGGGCACTGCCGCAGGCGCACTACCCTGGATGCCGTGACTATTCGCCTGTACGACACCAGCGCCCGGCAGATCCGCGACTTCATCCCGCTCGTCCCGGGCTGCGTCTCGATCTACCTGTGTGGTGCCACCGTGCAGGCGGCCCCGCACATCGGGCACATCAGGTCGTACCTCAACTTCGACGTCATGCGCCGCTGGTTCACCTACCGCGGCTACGACGTCACCTTCATCCGCAACGTCACGGACATCGACGACAAGATCATCGCCAAGTCCGCGGAGCAGGGCCGCCCCTGGTGGTCCATCGGCTACGAGAACGAGCTCGCGTTCAACACCGGTTACGACGCGCTGGGCTGCCTGCGGCCCACCTACGAGCCGCGCGCCACGGGCCACGTGCCCGAGATGATCGAGATGATGCGCGTCCTGATCGAGCGCGGCCACGCCTACGTCGCCGACGGCAGCGTCTACTTCGACGTCCGCTCCTACCCGGACTACCTGACGCTGTCCAACCAGGACATCGACGACCTGCGCCAGCCCGCCGAGGAAGGCATCACCGGCAAGCGCGACCCCCGCGACTTCGCCATGTGGAAGGCCTCCAAGCCCGGCGAGCCCGACTGGGAGACCCCCTGGGGCCGCGGCCGCCCCGGCTGGCACCTCGAATGCTCCGCCATGGCGCACAAGTACCTCGGCAGCGCCTTCGACATCCACGGCGGCGGCCTCGACCTGATCTTCCCGCACCACGAGAACGAGATCGTCCAGGCCAAGGCCTTCGGCGACGCGTTCGCGCAGTACTGGTGCCACAACGCCTGGGTGACCATGTCCGGCGAGAAGATGTCGAAGTCGCTCGGCAACTCCGTGCTCGTCTCCGAAATGGTCAAGCGCTGGCGCCCGATCGTCCTGCGCTACTACCTCGGCACCCCGCACTACCGCTCGATGATCGAATACAGCGAGGAGGCCCTGCGCGAGGCCGAATCCGCCTTCGCGCGCATCGAGGGCTTCTACCAGCGCGTCATCGAGAAGGCCGGCAAGACCGTCGACCCCGCGGCCGAGGTCCCGCCCGCCTTCGCCGAGGCCATGGACGACGACCTGGGTGTCCCGCAGGCGCTCGCCATCGTCCACACCACCGTCCGCCAAGGCAACAGCGCCCTGGCCGCCGACGACAAGGACGCGGCCATCGCGCGCCTGTCGGAGGTACGGTCCATGCTGGCCGTCCTCGGCCTGGACCCGCTCGACCCGCACTGGGCGGAGGAGAGCGACCGCGGAGAGGACCTCCACGGGGCCGTCGACACGCTCGTGCGCCTCGTCCTGGAGCAGCGGGAGTCCGCCCGCTCCCGCAAGGACTGGGCCACCGCCGACGCCATCCGCGACCAGCTCCAGCAGTCCGGCCTCGTCATCGAGGACAGCCCGGCCGGCCCCCGCTGGACGCTCGGCCCGCGCTGAGCCGGCAACGCCCGGACCAGCTCTGTTGTGCCGCCCGGGCCTCCGGGCGGCACACTCTTCATACGTACGTATCGCAGCACCAACGAAAACAGGTAGAGGTCATGGCCGGGAACAGCCAGCGCAGGAACCGCCGCACGTCCAACAAGAAGGGCGCCACGGTCGGCAGCGGCGGGCAGCGGCGCAAGGGCCTGGAGGGCAGGGGCCCCACGCCCAAGGCCGAGGACCGCAAGGGCCACAAGGCCTTCCGCGTCTCCAACGCCATGGCCAGGCAGGCGGCCAAGCGCCGCCCCGCGCCCCGCCGCGGCGGCCCCAAGGGCACCAGCGAGATGGTCGTCGGCCGCAACCCCGTCTTCGAGGCACTGCGCGACGGCGTCCCCGCCACCACCCTCTACGTGCAGCAGTTCATCGACAATGACGAGCGCGTCCGCGAGGCCCTCCAGCTCGCAGGCGAGCGCGGCAACATCAACCTGATGGAAGCCCCGCGCCCCGAACTCGACCGGATGACCAACGGGCTCAACCACCAGGGCCTCGTCCTCCAGGTCCCGCCGTACGAGTACGCGCACCCCGAGGACCTCACCGCCGCCGCCTACGACAACGGCGAGGACCCCCTCATCGTCGCCCTCGACGGCGTCACCGACCCCCGCAACCTCGGCGCGATCGTCCGCTCCGTCTCCGCCTTCGGCGGCCACGGCGTGGTCATCCCCGAGCGCCGCGCCGCCGGTATGACCGCCGGCGCCTGGAAGACCTCCGCCGGCACCGCGGCCCGCACCCCGGTCTCCCGCGTCACCAACCTGACCCGCGCCCTCCAGGAGTACAAGAAGGCCGGCCTGGCCATCGTCGGCCTCGCCGCCGAGGGCGAGCACACCGTTGCCGACCTCGACGCGCTCGCCGGCCCCGTCGTCATCGTCGTCGGCTCCGAGGGCAAGGGCCTCGGCCGCCTCGTCGGCGAGAACTGCGACTACCTCGTCCGCATCCCCATGCCGGGCGGCGCCGAATCCCTCAACGCCGGTGTCGCCGCGGGCGTCGTGCTCTACGAAGCGGCCCGCCGCCGCGGCTGAAGCGCCCGGCCGGGCCCCGAGGCTCTGCCAGTCGGCTCACGCAGCGTGACCCGTGAGCGTGTCACCCCGCCCGTTTCGGGCGGGGTGGCTTGATCTTGACGGGCCTCGGACACATCCCTGCTGTCAAGGCAGTGTCCTAAACACTGATCACTCGGTTAGATGAGTGTGGACACCAGAACGTCAGGGTTCGACGACCAGCCCGCGCTGAGCATGGTCAAGGTGCCGTGCGACCCCGCACAGGTCATCGTCAACCACGCCAGCTTCCGCGTGCGGCTCGCACCGAGCCCGAGCGCGCGTTCCAAGCCCGCGAACGCCCCCGGCGCACCCGGGCGCGCGCCCGTCCTCGGCGGTGCCGTGGCCGCCGCGGGCGCCACCCGCCGCCGCGCCCCCGTCGTCTGGAGCGGCAAGTCCGCCCCGGGCGACGACTCCGCCGCCATGGGAGGACTCCTCCAGGCCGTACGCGAACACGGGCGCGGCCACGCCGAGTACGACGGCGGAGCCACCCAGGTCATCCCACGGGTGGACCTCGCACACGACCTCGCCGGGGACACCGTCGCCACGCCGACCGTCATCGGCCAGCGCACCTACGGCGACCCCGACGAGACGCGCCGGCTGACCGCCGTACGGGACCTGCCGTACACGCCGCCGTACGCGGGCGGCGGCGGGGCCGGCTTCGACACTCCCTACGACGACCCGTCCGGCACCGGCCCCGGCGGCGACTCCCGCCGCGCGGCCTCCGAGGCCCGCGCGCAAGCCTCCTACTACCCCGGCCGCCGGATGAACCTCGGCGTCGTGCTGCTCCCGTTGCGCGTCTTCCTCGGCTTCATCTCCATCTACGCCGGCATGGGCAAGCTGTGCGACCCCGTCTACTTCGACGGCGGCGAACGCGGCTCCATGGTCACCTGGCTGCGCACCCTGCACCCCTGGGCCCTCGCCGAACCGCTGCGCGACTTCGCCCTCGCGCACCCCGTCGGCGCCGGCCTGAGCGTGGCCTTCCTCCAGGTCATCGTCGGCGTGCTGACCGTCCTCGGCCTGTGGCAGCGCTTCGCCGCCTGCTTCGGCGCACTCCTGTCCGCCGCCCTGCTGATGACGGTGAGCTGGAAGACCGTCCCCGCCTACGACGCCCCCGACATCATCTACCTCGCCGCCTGGAGCCCGCTGATCATCGCGGGCGCCCCCGTCTACTCACTCGACGGCCGCCTCGCCGGAGAGGCCTGGCGCACCCTCGGACCCCGCTCCGAGGTCTGGCAGCTGCGCAGGCGCGTCCTGCGCCGCGGCTCCGTCATGGCCGCCGTGGTGTGCGGGCTCACCATGCTCATCGGCTCCGTGCTCGGCGGCGCCGTCCGCTCCACCACCGTCGTCACCGTGCCCGGCCCGGGCCGCGCCCCCAGTAACTACCTGCCCGGCTCCCCGCTCCCGCAACTCCCGAGCAAGCAGCAACAGCAGCAGCCCACCACCCCGCAGCCCTCCAAGCCCGCGGAACCCACCGCCGACGCCGGCAGCCCCACCGCCAAGGCCGGCCGCAGCACCGCCGGTACCAGCTCCCGCGCAACCGCGGGAACCGGCTCCCAGTCACCCACCGCGACCCGCGGCACCACCACCGGCTCCACCGCCGGCAGCAGCCCCAAGCAGTCCACCCCGAAGCCGCCGTCCTCCTCCTCGGGCAGCACCTCCGGCAGCGGAGGCGGCAGCAGCAAGCCGCGCCAGCCCGGCCTGGTCGGCGGCCTCCTCGGCTGAGGGGCCCCACCCCGAAAGGGCCCGGCGTGCACCCGGCACGCCGGGTCCCCTTTTTTTGCGGGCTCGGTTCACCTCCGGGGCGCTGATGCCGGCTCCAGGAGGCCGTACGTCCTCGGAACCGCTCGTTCCTCGCGGTTCCTCCGGGCGTTCGCCCTCCTTCGCCGGCGCGCCCCTTCGGCTCACTCGCCGGGCGGCGTAGGGAGGCTCAGCGGCCGGACAAGGGCTCAGAAGCCGCCGGGGCCGCTCTGGGCGGCCAACTCGCGGGCCGCCTCGGTCAGATCCTTCGCCGTGTCGATCGCCCGCCAGTAGGCCCCCTGGGGCAGCGGGAAGCCCGCCAACCGCCGCTCACGCGCCAGCCGCGGGAACGTCGTCCGCTCGTGGTCGCCCAAATCGGGCAGCAGAGCCGCGAATTCGGGGCCGAAGACGTACACGCCCGCATTGATCAGATACGGCGACGGCGGCGACTCGATGAAGTCCAGCACCTGCCCGAACTCGTTGGTCTCCACCGCCCCCCAGGGAATCCGCGGCCGGGCCAGCGCCAGCGTCGCCGTCGCCCCCCGCTCCGCGTGGAAGGCCGCCATCTCGCGCAGCGAGAACCGCGTCCAGACGTCCCCGTTCGTCGCGTACCACGGCTGGTCCGCACACGGCAGCTGCCGTGCCGCGTACTTCAGCCCGCCGCCGCGCCCCAGCGGCTCCTCCTCCACCACCGTCGTCACCCGCAGCGGCAGCTCGGCCCGGGCCAGCCAGTCCTGCAGCACCTCCGCGAGGTGCCCGCAGGACACCACCGCATCGGTGACCCCCTCGGACGCCAGCCACGCCAGCTGGTGCCCGATGATCGGCATCCCCGTCCCCGGGATCTCGACCATCGGCTTCGGCCGGTCGTCCGTATACGGACGCAGCCGCGAACCCTGCCCCCCCGCCAGTACGACCGCCTGAGTGGGCGCCTGGACGAGGGAGGCCGGGAACGCGGCCGCGGAAACGGTGGGGTGGGGTACGGCAGGTACGTCGGTCATGGCGGCCAGGGTAGAGGCCGCTCGACCCGCGCGACGCGTACGTCGGGCCCCGTCAGCCCATGGAGGCGACGCCGGACGCGTACGACGTGTCGCAGACGGGCCGTGCGAAGGACTGCGCCTTCGTCGGACCGTAGGCGTCCACGGCGGCCCGGCCCAGCGCCCGCGCGATCCCCGCGCAGTGCTCGGCGAGCGACGGCCGCCGGTCCACCTCCCGCTGGAGGTGCGTCAGGACGTCGCCCGGCGTCTCACCCTGCTGCAGCTCACCGAGCAGCTTGTCGCGCAGCACCTCGTGGGCGGCACGCGGCTTCGCGGGGACCGAGACGTCCTCGGCGGACGCGGTCAGGATCTGGGAAGGGGTGTTGTCCGCCCAGGGGACCATGGTGACCGCGAGAGTCCCGGACAGGACCAGGACGACGGGCAGGACCAGGGCGAGGGATCGGCCGATACGGCGGGCAGTGTGGGTCACGAGGGCGAGAGTAGCGCTCGGTGAAGATTTGGCGACATTTAGTCACCCGGTCGAGGGATGGTTCGACGTGGCTTTTCGAATCACGTGTTGACGACCGGACCCGAATGGGGTGCTCTGCCCGCTCTGTGCAGGGACGCGAGGGGCGCCCCCGGAGACCCGGGAACGCCCCTCGCGGTCACCCGTCACACGGCTCAGCCGGACAGCCGCTCACCGGAGGAGGTGGAGAACACGTGGATCTCGCCGGCCCGCGGCACCACGTGCAGCGAAGAGCCCTTCTCCGGCACCTGGCGGCCGCCGACCCGCACCACGATGTCCTGGCCACCGTCGGCCTTCGAGGTCTGGCCGTAGACGTACCCGTCGGCGCCGAGCTCCTCCACGACGTTGACCGTGATCGTCAGCCCGCCCTCGGTACCGACGTCGAAGTGCTCGGGACGCACGCCCACCGTGACGGTACGGTCGCCCGCGTCCGCGGCGGCGGACAGCGCCTCACGCGACACCGGCACCACACTGTCCCCGAACTTCACACCGCCATCGGTGATCGGCACCTCGACCAGGTTCATCGCGGGCGAACCGATGAACCCGGCGACGAACAGGTTCGCCGGCCGGTCGTACATGTTGCGCGGGGTGTCGACCTGCTGCAGCAGACCGTCCTTCAGCACCGCCACCCGGTCGCCCATCGTCATGGCCTCGACCTGGTCGTGGGTGACGTAGACGGTGGTGATCCCGAGGTCGCGCTGGAGCGCCGCGATCTGCGTACGCGTGGACACGCGCAGCTTCGCGTCGAGGTTCGACAGCGGCTCGTCCATCAGGAACACCTGCGGCTTGCGCACGATGGCCCGCCCCATGGCGACACGCTGACGCTGACCGCCGGACAGGGCCTTCGGCTTGCGGTCGAGGTACTGGGTGAGGTCGAGCATCTTCGCCGCGTCCTCGACCTTCTTGCGGATGGTCGCCTTGTCCTCGCCGGCGATCTTGAGCGCGAAGCCCATGTTGTCGGCGACGGTCATGTGCGGGTACAGCGCGTAGTTCTGGAACACCATCGCGATGTCCCGGTCCTTGGGCGGCAGGTGCGTGACGTCGCGGTCACCGATGCGGATGGCACCGCCGTTGACGTCCTCCAGGCCGGCGAGCATGCGCAGCGAGGTGGACTTGCCGCAGCCGGAGGGCCCGACGAGGACGAGGAACTCCCCGTCCTCGATGTGCAGCTCCAGCTCGTCGACGGCGGGCTTGTCGCCGCCGGGGTAGAGCCGGGTCGCCTTGTCGAAGGTGACAGAAGCCATGGTGATGAATCCCTTCTACCGGCAGGAACGTGCCGGACGATCCGAGTGGAAGGAAGAATTGGTCTGGTCCACGAGAATGGACTTCCGCCCGAACCTACCCGGAACCGCCGCTTCTGTCAGCACCCCCGTGCCCCGCCGGATTGCCAGTGATGGGCAGAGCACCCGTCTTTTGACCTCGGCTTCGGCAGAGCAGGGCACTTTTGACCTGGGCTCTGATGAAGCCTCCTCGCCCTCGCCAGCGTGTTTCCTGCTTCGACGCCCGTAGCCGGCCCTGCATGACCCTGGGGGTCACACCCGGTCGGACTTACACAGGCTCCACAGGCATTGCGGCCGACGGCCCGTCGGTCCGTACTGCACCCGGCTACGCAGCCGGCACGAGATCCATCACCTCCGACACCCGGATCACCGACGGCGGCACCCGGCCCGGCGGCAGCGCCGTGGCCACCAGCCAGTACAGCCGCATTCCCTCGTCCCGGAGGTTCACCGCCGCATTCGTGTCCCGGTCGTGGGCGGCCCCGCACTCCACGCAGGCCCACTCCCGGACCGAGACATCCAGCCTCGGGCCCTTCGTATGGCACGCCGAGCAGCGCCGGGTCGACGGGAAGAACCGGTCCACGATCACCAGCGTCCGCCCGTACCACGCACACTTGTACCGGAGCTGGCGCAGCAGCTGGCCCCAACCGGCGTCGGAGAACGCCGCGTCGAGGTGCCGCAGCGACTGCTGGAGCACCGTCGAGGACGCCTCCCGCAGCCAGGCCGTCTCCGGCACCCGCTTCCACCCGGTCAGGGCCCGGCAGGTCTCGGCGAAGCCCAGCGACACCCGGTGCTCCTCCCAGGCCTTCACGCGCAGGGCGAGGCCCTCGTTGTAGACCCACCGGCAGGCGCCGAAGGTCTGGGTGAGCTAGGCGGCCTGGTCAGCAGTCGGATAGAAGCGGAAGCGGTAGACCCGCTGCTGGGTGCCGGGCTCCCGGACCAGACCCTTCAGCGGTGCCGCCTTCCGGGTCCGGTGTTTGATCCGGTCGCCCACCCCGAGTCGTTCGCGCTTGATGCGCCGGGCCTCCTCCCCCGTGACACGGTCCGCCATCGCCCCTCCCGCGATCTGATCTCCGGAACGGCACACCAGTCCGTTCAACGAACGTATGCGTGAGTGGTTACGAGGACGGCTTCAACGTGATGGCCCCGGGAATCGGGTGCTGTGTAAAGTGATGGCGGCTCCGCGAAGCAGTAGGTTTGCGGGCCGGTTTCGTGCCGCCTTAGCTCAGTTGGCAGAGCGGTTGCCTTGTAAGCTCCAGGTCATCGGTTCGATTCCGATAGGCGGCTCCGTCCCAGGTCAGAGGCTTACTGATCCAAGGGATTCGTGCAGAAACGGAAGGCCCCGGGTGATCACCCGGGGCCTTCCGCGTGCCCGTCGGGGGTCAGTGGCGGCCCGAGATGCGGTCGGCCAGGTGGGCCAGGGGGGTGGTGGTGGGGCGGTGGGTGGCCGTTTCGCGGCGGTCCGCCTCGCGGTAGGCCGCGTAGAGGGCGTGGACGCCGAGCCAGCGGAAGGGTTCCGGCTCCCAGCGGCGGACGCGGTGGTCGACCCAGGGGAGGGTGGTCAGCTCGGTGCGGTCCTCCAGGACCAGGTCGCGCAGGGTGCGGGCCGCGAGGTTGGCGGTGGCCACGCCCGAGCCGACGTAGCCGCCCGCCCAGCCGAGGCCCGTCGTGCGGTCCAGGGTGACGGTGGCGCACCAGTCGCGGGGGACGCCGAGGACCCCGGACCAGGCGTGGGTGATCTCCACCCCGGTGAGGACCGGGAAGAAGGAGGTCAGCAGGGCGGTCAGCGAGGCGATCGTGGCGGGCTGGGTGGTGCCGTCGGTGTCGGTGCGGGAGCCGAAGCGGTACGGGATGCCGCGGCCGCCGATCGCGATGCGGTCGTCCGCGGTGCGCTGGGCGTACATGTAGGCGTGGGCCATGTCGCCCAGCACTTCCCGCCCCGACCAGCCCAATTGTGACCAGGTCGACTCCGGGAGCGGGGCCGTCGCGATCATCGATGAGTTCATCGGGAGCCACGCGCGCTTCTGGCCCTTGAGGGCGGCCGTGAAGCCCTCGGTGCAGCGCAGGACGTACGGGGCGCGGACCGTGCCGTACGGGGTCAGGGCCCGGCCCGCGCGGATTTCGGTGACCGGGGTGGTTTCGTGGATGACCACGCCGAGGCGTTCGCAGGTGGCGGCGAGGCCCTTGGCGAGTTTCCAGGGGTGGATGCGGGCGCCGTGGGGGGTCCAGCCGGCGCCCACCGCGTCGGCGATGTCGATGCGGGCGCGGGTTTCGACGGCGTCGTAGAGCTCGCGGTCGGTCTCCCCGAAGGCGAGTTCGGCTTCGTGGAAGGCCTTGAGGCGGCTGAGCTGGGCGGGGGTGCGGGCGACTTCGAGGACGCCGCCGCGGTGGACGTCGGCGTCGATGCCCTCCTTGGCGGCGACGTCGATGACCTCGGCGAGGGTGTCGTTCATGGCGTGCTGGAGGCGCTGCGCGGCCTGGTGGCCGTGGCGCCGGGCGTAGCGGTCGCGGCCGGCGATGCCGTTGTAGAGCCAGCCGCCGTTGCGGCCGGAGGCCCCGTAGCCGCAGAACTTCTGTTCGAGGATGGTGATGCGCAGGTCGGGGGCGGCCGTCTTGAGGTAGTAGGCGGTCCACAGGCCGGTGTAGCCGCCGCCGACGATGACCACGTCCGCGGTGGCGTCCGTGGTGAGGGGGGCGCGGGGTGGCCGGGCGGTGGCGGTGGGGTCGGTCGCGTACCAGAAGGAGATGCCGCCGTTGGTCGTCATGGGGGAGTTGCTACACCGCGTTTCGCGGGGGTGTCCAGGTGCGGGATGCCGGGTTTTGGGGCGGGGGAGACGGCCTTTCGGCTGGTGCGGGCGGGGTGGTCGGGTCCGTAGGCTGCTCGGATGATCCGTAGCGCTGTCGTGGCCGATGTGCCCGTCATCCACGCCATGATCCGCGAGCTCGCGGAGTACGAGAAGGTGCCGCACGAGGCGCGGGCCACCGAGGAGCAGTTGCGGGAGGCGCTGTTCGGGGAGCGGCCGGCGGCGTTCGCGCACATCGCGGAGACGGAGGAGGGGGAGGCGGTCGGCTTCTCGGTGTGGTTCCTCAGTTTCTCGACGTGGCGGGGGGTGCACGGGATCTACCTGGAGGACCTGTACGTACGGCCGGGCGTGCGCGGGGGCGGCCATGGGAAGGCGCTGCTGGCGGAGTTGGCGCGGATCTGTGTGGAGCGCGGGTACGAGCGGCTGGAGTGGTCGGTGCTGAAGTGGAACGAGCCGACGATCGCGTTCTACGAGGCTCTGGGGGCGCGGCCGCAGGACGAGTGGGCGGTGTACCGGTTGACGGACGAGCCGTTGCGTCGGCTCGGGTCCCGCTAGCTCCGGGGCGTGCAGGGGAGGATGGGGGCATGGTGCGCAAGGGGCAGCGGGAGACGGTGGGTGCGGCGCGGCGGCCGGAGGTGCGGCTCCCGGAGCTGACCGTCTGGGAGGGCGGGGGGCTGGAGCCGGACGGGGACTACGACGGGCTGGAGTTCGCGGACCTGGATCTGGCGGGGCAGGAGGGGGTCGGGGCCCGTTTCATGGACTGCGCGCTGCGGCGGTGTGCGCTGGACGGGGCGGGGTTGGCGAAGGCGCGGGTCCTGGATTCGGTGCTGGAGGGGGTCCGGGGGGTGGGGACGGACCTGTCCGGGGCTTCGTTGCGGGACGTGGAGCTGCTGGAGGCGCGCCTGGGCGGGGTGCAGCTGCACGGGTCGGTGTGGGAGCGGGTGGTGGTCCGCGGCGGCAAGATCGACTACTTGAATCTGCGGACGGCCCGGTTGAAGGACGTCGTCTTCGAGGAGTGCGTGCTGGTGGAGCCGGATTTCGGCGGGGCGGTGCTGGAGCGGGTGGAGTTCCGGGGCTGTGCGCTGCGCGGCGTGGATTTCTCCGGGGCGCGGCTGGCCGACGTGGATCTGCGGGGGGCGTCGGAGTTGGACATCGCGCGCGGGGTGGAGGCCTTGGCGGGGGCGGTGATCAGTCCGGGGCAGCTGTTCGACCTGGCTCCGGCGCTGGCGGCGCAGCTGGGGTTGCGGGTGCTGGGTCAGGGGCTGTCCGGCTGATCATGTGACGGGTTCGGGCCGGGGCGGTGCGCCCGTCGTGGGGCGGGGAGAGCCGGCGAAACGTCGAGTGGGCGGCCCGTGTTCGAAAACCAGTGGAGCGGCACCGCCGTGCGCCCTTACCGTGCTGGCGAATCATGTCGTCCAGGCAAGGACATGCCGTTGTACACCCTGTGAGACCTCCCGAGAGCTGATGTGTCGCGCGTCGCGCATGTGCGCCGCGCTGCTTTTTGCTGCGGATTTCTCACTGGAACCGGTGTATTTCTGTGCTCAACACCTGGGTGGTCACGCCCACCTGTCTGCCGACCGTTCTCCGCCGTTGCCACGCCTGCGCGTCCGAGCGCTTCCGGGCACACGGCAAATTCCGTGTCAACGCACACCACAAGCTCCTCGACGCCTGGCTCCTCGTGCTCTGTACCGCTTGCGGGGACACGGCGAAGCTGTCGGTCCTGGAGCGGGTGAACGTGCGCTCCGTACGGCCTGAGCTGTTGGACCGGATGCACGGCAACGATCCTGGTCTGGCAGCGGAGCTGCTCCGGGATCCGGTCGTGCGGCGCCGTAACCGCATCGCCGTCGACTGGGAGGGCGCCTGGCGCCTCGACACCGGCGGATCGGATCACCTGGACCGCGAGGTGGTCGAGGTCTCGGTCCGCTTCGCGGCGCGGATCCCGGTCCGGCCGGTGCGACTGATCGCTGAAGGGTGCGGTCTTCCGCGGGCCGAGGTCGAGCGGCTGATCGCGGAGGGGAAGCTCGTTTCGGCGGTCCGGCTGAGCGGCAGGCTCTCCGGCGACTTCACCTTCATGCTGAAGCGCTGAAGCGCTGAGCGCTCCTCGGGACCGGGGGCCGTCCGGTGGGATCCGCCGGGCAGCCCCTGGGCTCGCAGGCCCGTTACGCGGGGACGCGGGGGTAGCGGGCCTGGAGGGTCCAGACGACGGGGTTGTCGGCGAGGCCCTCGTGCATGTCGACGAGGTCGGCGATCAGGTCGTGCAGGAAGTCGCGGGCCTCGCGGCGCAGCAGCCGGTGGCTGAAGGTCAGCGGCTTTTCTTCGGGCGGCATCCAGTCGGCTTCGATGTCGACCCAGCCGAAGCGGCGCTCGAAGAGCATGCGGTCGGTGGATTCGGTGAAGTCGAGTTCGGCGTACTGGCGGTGGGAGGAGCGGCTGCCGCGCGGGTCCTGGTCGAGTTGTTCGACGATGTCGCACAGGGCCCAGGCGAAGTCGAGTACGGGCACCCATCCCCAGGCTGTGGACACTTCGCGGTCCGCGTTCGTGTCGGCGAGGTAGACGTCGCCGCAGAACAGGTCGTGGCGCAGGGAGTGGACGTCCGCCGAGCGGTAGTCGGTCTGCGGGGGGTCGGGGAAGCGCCGGGAGAGGGAGTAGCCGATGTCGAGCACGTACCCGATGGTGTCACGGGTCCGCCGCGCCCGACGCGCGACGTCCGCCGCGCCCGGCGCTCGGGCTGCTGCCGGGCCCGGGACCCCGGTTTCCGTCGGGATCTCGCCGCTCCGGCGCCGCGGCTTGGGCCGGGACGGCGCGCGGCGGCCGGTCAGGGGAGGAGGCGTTGTTCCTTGGCCACCGAGACGGCGCCGGCGCGGGTGTCCACGCCGAGCTTGTCGTAGATGCGGCCCAGGTGGGTCTTGACGGTGGCTTCGCTGATGAACAGCGCCCGGGCGATGTCCCGGTTGCCGAGGCCGCGGGCGAGCTGGCCGAGGATGTCCAGTTCGCGGTGGGTCAGGGTGGGGCGGGAGCCGCGCATGTGGGCCATGACGCGGCTGGCCACGGGCGGCGAGAGGGTGGTGCGGCCCTGGGCCGCGGAGTGGATCGCCGAGAACAGCTCCTCGGGGCGTTCCGCCTTCAGCAGGTAGCCCGTGGCCCCGGCTCCGATGGCCCGGGTGATGTCGGCGTCGGTGTCGTACGTGGTGAGGACCAGGACGTGCGGCGGTGCGGGCGGGGTCGGCAGGGCGGTGATGCGGCGGGTGGCTTCGACGCCGTCGATGCCCTCGCCCAGCTGGAGGTCCATGAGGACCACGTGGGGGCGGAGTTTCGCGGCGAGGGCCACTGCCTCCTCGCCGCTGCCCGCCTCGCCGAGGACCTCGATGTCCGGGGCGCTGCCCAGGAGGGCCAGGAGGCCGGCGCGGACCACCGCGTGGTCGTCGCACAGCAGGATGGTGGTCACGGGTGGCGCTCCAGGGGAATGGCCGCGGAGAGGACGGTGCCCTCGCCCGCGGTGGATTCGACGGTGAGGGTGCCGCCCAGCGCGCGGACGCGGGCGCGTATGGCGGGCAGGCCGTGCCCGCGGTCCGCGGCGGCTGCGGCGCCCGGTGCGGAGAAGCCCCGGCCGTCGTCCGCGATGTCCAGGACGACCTGGTCTCCCAGGTAGCTCAGGGTGAGGGCCGCGGTGTGGGCCCCGGAGTGCTCGCGGACGTTGGCCAGCGCCCCCTGCGCGATGCGCAGCAGGGCCGATTGGACGCGGTCGGGCAGGGGGCCGGGGGTGCCTTCCAGGTGGAAGCGGACGTCGACGCCGGGTCCCGCGTCGAGGGCGCGCAGGGCCTGTGCGAGGCCGGCGTCGCCTTCGAGTTCGGGCGGGGCCAGGTCGTGGACGAGGCGTCGGGCCTCGGCGAGGCCGCGGGCGGCGATGTCGGTGGCGGTGCGGACGTGGGCGCGGGCGGTGTCCGGGTCGGTGTCCCAGGTGCGGTCGGCGGCCTGGAGCAGCATCTGCTGGCTGGACAGGTGCTGGGCGAGGGTGTCGTGGATCTCCATGGACAGCCGCTGGCGTTCGGCGAGGGTTCCTTCGCGCCGTTCGGTGGCGGCCAGCTCCCGCCGGGTCCGGATCAGGTCGTCGATCAGGGCCCGCTGGGCCTGGGCCTGGCGCTCCATGTGGACGAAGACGGCGGTGGCGAGCGCGGCGATGGCGGGCGGGGCCAGCAGCAGGTTCGGGTCGAAGGCGGTGGACAGTTTCAGCTGGGCGGCGACGACGAAGACGGTGAGCAGGGCCACGAGGACGACCGCCGCACGCGGGGGCAGGGTCCGCAGCGCCGTGTAGAAGAGGGGTACGGCGCACCACGCGAAGCTCGGCGCGAGGACGACGAGTACCACCCAGGCCGCCACCACGAGCCCGAGCCAGAGCAGCCGCCGCAGGGTGGGGGCGGCTCCGAGCGCGGGCCCGAGGACGTACAGCAGAGCCAGGGCGATGCTGAGGGCGATGATCCAGGGGGTGCTGGGCGAGCCGGGGTGGCGCAGCAGGAAGCGGGCCACGGAGGCGGCGAGGAGCAGGAAGAACGCGGTGTGCATGACGGCCGCCAGCGCGCGGGTGTCGGCCTTCCGCGGCGGTGGATGGGTCACGCGGGCTCCTCGGGCGGGGGGTGTGGTTCGGGCGGGGTGCGTGGGCCGGGGGGTGTGGATCGGGGGCAGGTGTACGGATCGGGCAGGTGTACGGATCGGGCGGGCATCTCCATCGTGCCCCTTTGACCAGCCAATCCGGATCCGCCCCGGCTCCGCATCGACCGATCGGTCGACCCCGGGGTCATCCGGTGCGGCAGCCGTCCGGAGCCGGTACGGGGACCGGCGGGCGCAGTGCGCGGCCGCAGGCTGGAAGCACCCACGGAGCACCACGGAGCACCGACCAAGCACCACGGAGCACCGACCAAGCACCACGGAGCACCAGCGGACCACCCCGCGCCGACGCCCTCAGGAGCAGCAGACATGAAGACCCGCACCCGCGTTCTGACCGGTACCGCCCTCGCCGTCGCACTCGGCGCCGGCACCTTCGGCGCGGTCAGCGCCAGCGCCAGCGCCGCGCAGCCGGAGTCGGCCCCGGCCGCCGCCGTCGCGAAGAAGGACGGGGAGGCGAACGAGAAGAACTTCACCACCACGACGCACCTCACCGTCGACGCCGCCACGCGCGCCGCCCAGGCCGCGCTGGAGGCCGCGCAGAAGGAGAACCAGAAGGTGACCGTGGCGGTCGTGGACCGCAACGGCAACACCATCGTCACCCTGCGCGGCGACGGGGCGGGCCCGCAGTCCTACGAGTCCGCGCAGCGCAAGGCCTACACCGCGGTGTCCTGGAACGCCCCGACCTCGGTGCTCGCGGGCCGCCTCGCCCAGGCCCCGAACCTGAAGGACATCCCCGGCACCCTCTTCCTGGGCGGCGGCACCCCGGTGCAGGCCAAGGGCGCGCCGGTGGCGGGCATCGGTGTGGCGGGCGCCCCGAGCGGCGACCTGGACGAGAAGTACGCCAAGGCGGGCGTCGACGCGCTGGAGAAGTAACCCGCAGAAACACCCCGAAGTACACCAGCATGCGCACATAGGATCGAGCGCGTGAAACACCGCGCGTTCCGCCGCCTCGCCGTCCCTGCCGCTGCCGCCCTGATCGCCCTGACCACGGGGTGTACGGGCAGCACGGTGCAGGGGCGGCCGGGCGCGTCGGGGCTGCGCGACCCGTACTTCCCCAAGGCCGGCAACGGCGGCTACCAGGTGGAGCACTACGACCTGGACCTCGACTACGACCCGGACGACGGGGAGTTGAACGCCACGGCCGTCATCACGGCCCGCGCCGAGCAGGGGCTCAGCTCCTTCAACCTCGACCTCAGCGGCCTGCGGATCGAGGAGATCACCGTGCAGGGGGCGGCCGCCCGGTACAACCGCAGCGGACGGGAGCTGACGGTGCGTCCGGCCAAGGACCTGAAGAAGGGCGAGGTCTTCCGCACGGAGGTCGACTACCGCGGGAAGCCGCAGCCCATCACCGATCCGGACCGCTCCAAAGAGGGCTGGATCACCACGGACGACGGGGCGGTCGGTGTCGGCGAGCCGGTGGGGTCGATGGCCTGGTTCCCGGGGAACCACCACCCCAGCGACAAGGCGACGTACGACATCACCCTGACCGTGCCCAAGGGCTACGAGGCGGTATCCAACGGAGAGTTGGCCTCGCGCACCGACACCGCGGAAGGGCAGACCCGGTTCAGCTGGCACAGCCCGCAGCCGATGGCGAGTTACCTGGCCGTCGCTGCCGTCGGGAAGTTCAAGGTGACGACCGGGCGGACGCCGTCCGGAGTCGCCGTGTACGAGGCCGTGGTGCCCGGCGAGGCGGCGAAGAGCGCGCCGGCGCTGGCGCGGCTGCCGGAGGCCGTGGAGTGGGGGAGCGGTCGCTTCGGCCCGTACCCCTTCGGGACGGCGGGTGCGGTCGTGCTTCCGGAGGGGTCCCTCACGTATGCGCTGGAGACGCAGACGAAACCCGTCTTCTCCGGTGCCCCCGACGAGAAGCTCGTCCTGCACGAGCTGGCGCACCAGTGGTTCGGCGACTCGGTCTCGCCGAAGTCCTGGAAGGACATGTGGCTCAACGAGGGTTTCGCGACCTACGCGGAATGGCTGTGGTCGGAGGACCACGGCGGCACCACCGCGCAGCAGTACTTCGACGCCTTCCTCGCGGGCGACACGGACGTCGACCCGGAGGCGGCCTCCGACTGGGCCGCGTTCCCGCCGGCCGCGCCGCCCGGCCCGGGGGACATCTCCGAGGCCCCGGTGTACTACCGGGGGGCGATGGTGTTGCAGCGCATCCGCCAGGAGGTGGGGGACGAGAAGTTCTTCGCCCTGCTGCGCGGCTGGGCCGCCGACCACCGGTACGGGAACGCGAGCACCGCAGATTTCACCGCGTACGCCGAGCAGAAGACGGGCCGCGACCTGAAGAAGGTCTGGGAGGTCTGGCTGTACGGCCGGGCCCGCCCCACCGTGCGGGCCACGTCCTAGATGTATTGATCACGAGCGTTGTTAACAGGGCTGGGTCTTGATCACGGCGAAGACCTCCGGTGTGGTGGAGGTGTCTAGGCTCCACACCACACACGG
>NZ_JBEZBN010000040.1:60109-61624 GCF_040647115.1 Streptomyces sp. NPDC044571 | reverse complement strand
GTGGCCTGGAGCGCGTCGGTGCGTGCGTTGCCGGAGCGGTAGGCCTTGAGGGCGGCCGAGGCCCGGTCGGGCCGCCGCCCGCCTGTCAAGCCCCGAAATCTCGCGGCATGACGCCGGCCGGGGCCCAGGGCTTACTCAAGACATGGGCTCACGTACAGAAGCTGGGCCCACCCCGGCAACGCGTGGAGCGACGGGCCCCTCCGGTCGCTCTTCACCTTTTTTCGCGGGGGTGGAATTTCCATCATTCACGCCTCCGGTACAGGAGGCCATAATGGCAGTAAGGAGCGAGCAGATGCGGATAACCACCATTTTCCCGATGCCCTACGTCTGGGGGAGAGTGTCGTGACTTCCCTACCTCCTTCGGGCGAGCGTCCCACCGGCCCCCCGTCCGGACCGCTGTCCGACCGCCCGACGAACGAGCAGTCCTGGCCGCAGGGGCCACCCCCGCCGGCCGCCCCTCCCCCGCCACCAGCGCCCCCGCCCCCGCCGCAGCCCCCCGGTCCGCCGGCCGGCAGCGGTGAGCCGGGCGAGCCCGGCCCGCGTCGAGGCGGTTCGGCCCACGGGTGGCGTTCGCGCAGGACCGTGCTGAGTGCCGGTACGGCAGTGGCCATGGCGACCGCCGTGGTCCTGGCCTTCACGGTCATGGGCGGGCACGACGCATCCGGTGGAGAGGTCTTCCTCCAGGCCGCCTCGGCGGCCGGCCCCGATCCGTTCACCCCCTCGACGGACACACAGTCCGAGGACGGCGTGGTCACGCCCGCATCCGCCGGCAAGTCCAAGGGCGGCGGCAGCGGCGCGAGCGCCCTCGAAGTCAACGGTGCCTACCCGGGCCTGTACGGAGGCACGCGCAACGTCACGAGCTGCGACGTCGAGAAGCAGATCAAGTACCTCACGGAACACGCCGACAAGGGCAAGGCCTTCTCCGACCCCCTGAGCATCCGGCAGTCCGACGTCGCCTCCTACCTGCGGTCTCTGACCCCCGTCCAGCTGGGCTGGGACACCCGGGTCACCAACCACGGGTACAAGAACGGCGCACCCACCGGCTACCAGGCCGTCCTGCAGGCCGGCACATCCGTCCTGGTCGACGACCGCGGCGTACCCCGCGTCCGCTGCGCCTGCGGCAACCCGCTGGCCCCGCCCGTCGCCGCCAAGGGCAAGCAGACGTACAGCGGCCGGCAGTGGTCGTCGTTCCACTCCTCCGACGTCGTTGCGGTCAAGCCCGCCGAGAAGCCGGTGAAGTCCGTCACGATGTTCGACCACGACCGCAAGGGCTGGTACCAGCGCCCGAGCGGAGACGCACACGGCAAGCACGACTACGAGATCTCGCCGCCGAAGGGCCAGACACCCGACTCGCCGTACCCGGTCCTGCCGCCTCCTGCGGGATCCGTGCAGAGGCCCCCGGCCGAGGACACGCACAAGGGCACGGACAAGGACAACCGCGAGGGCGCCAACCACCACCCGTGGGAGAACAAGCAGGGCACTGACGAGCACAAGAAGGAGAACAAGCAGGGCACC
>NZ_JBEZBN010000040.1:59946-60014 GCF_040647115.1 Streptomyces sp. NPDC044571 | reverse complement strand
GCACCGACGAGCACAAGAAGGAGAACAAGCAAGGCACCGACGAGCACAAGAAGGAGAACAAGCAAGGC
>NZ_JBEZBN010000040.1:0-59848 GCF_040647115.1 Streptomyces sp. NPDC044571 | reverse complement strand
GCACCGACGAGCACAAGAAGGAGAACAAGCAAGGCACCGACGAGCACAAGAAGGAGAACAAGCAAGGCACCGACGAGCACAAGAAGGAGAACAAGCAAGGCACCGACGAGCACAAGAAGGAGAACAAGCAAGGCACCGACGAGCACAAGAAGGAGAACAAGCAAGGCACCGACGAGCACAGCAAGGAGAACAAGCAGGGCACCAGCGAGCACAAGAAGGAGAACAAGCAGGGCACCGACGAGCACAAGAAGGAGAACAAGCAAGGCACCGACGAGCACAGCAAGGAGAACAAGCAGGGCACCAGCGAGCACAAGAAGGAGAACAAGCAGGGCACCAGCCAGAACAAGCGCGAGGGCACCAACGAGAACACCAACAAGGGCACGGGCCAGGACAACCGCGAGGGCGTCAACCAGGACACGCAGAAGAACACGCACCAGGGCACGGACGACGGCACACCCACGGTCCCCAAGAAGGTCCCCGAGAAGGTCCCCGAGAAGGTCCCCGAGAAGGTCCCTCAGCCCGATACGGGTGAGCAGAAGGGCCAGAACCAAGGCGATTACGGGCAGTCCGGATGATCCATGCCATCCGGTCGCCCGGGAACGGCGTCGATGCCTGGTGGCCGGACAATGTGGACAGACGCCCGGCTGGGGAACCCCAGCCGGGCGTCTGTCGTGGCCGCGCGGAAAGGGCCCGGGGGAGCTGCCCCGAGAGGTGAATCGTTGTACAGTCCTGAGAACGCCCTTGACCTGCACGAAGCGGGCAGGGAGCAGACATTCCGGGAGTTTCTCGATGCTTCGCACCATGTTCAAGTCCAAGATCCACCGCGCCACCGTCACCCAGGCCGACCTGCACTACGTGGGCTCCGTGACCATCGATGCGGACCTCCTCGACGCGGCTGATCTGCTGCCCGGGGAGCTCGTGCACATCGTGGACATCACCAACGGGGCGCGGTTGGAGACGTACGTCATCGAGGGGGAGCGCGGTTCCGGGGTCATCGGGATCAACGGCGCCGCCGCGCATCTCGTGCATCCCGGGGACCTCGTGATCCTGATCAGCTACGCGCAGGTCGAGGACGCCGAGGCCAGGACGCTGAAGCCCCGTGTCGTACACGTCGACGCGGACAACCGGATCATCGAGCTGGGCGCGGATCCGTCCGCCCCGGTGCCGGGAACGGACCAGGAGCGCAGCCCCCACGCGGTGGCTGTCTGAGGGGAGTCGGGGCCATGGCGCAGACCGGGACGATCGAGTTCAAGGACGAGCGGGAAGCCGGGCGGCTGCTCGCCGTCGAAGACGGGCAGGTCGTCGGGCTGATCGCGTACTTCGTGCTCGCGGAGGCGCCGAGCGCGCTGGTGGCGGTGCACACCATCGTCGAGCCCGGTCACGAGGGCCGGGGCATCGCCGGGGACCTGGTGCACGCCTTCTACGGCATCGCCGCCTCCGAGGGCGTGCCGGTGGTGCCGCTGTGCCCGTACGCGGCGAGCTGGGCCGCCCGGCACCCCGATCAGGCCCCCGAGGCCCCGGCGGAGGTCGTCGCCGCGGCCAAGACCCAGCTGGACGCGAGCCCCGACCTCTGGTGACGGGCCCAGTCCCGGCGCACCCCCCACCCGTGCATGCCCCGGTCCCCGCCACCCTGCGGGCCCGGGGCCGCACGGGGGAGTGGCCTACTGCCCGACGCCGTTTTCCGCAGGCGTAGGCGGCCCGGTGGGGGGAAGGTGGCCCATATGGTGCGATACGCAGACGAAGACCAGACGCAGCCGCCGGTACCGGAGCCGTCGCCCGTGCCGCAGCCGCCGAGTCCGACGCCGCCGTTCCCGGACCCCGAGCCCATTCCGCGGCCCGTGCCGCCCGTCCCCGGGCCGGTGCCCGAGCCCGATCCGGTGCCGCCCCCGCCGGGGCCCGCGCCCATCCCGCAGCCCGGACCCCTCAGCTGAGCGGCTGTACCGGCCCGTGCGGACCTCCGGAGCGGACACCGCTCCGGAGGGGGCGGAACGAGGCCTCCCGGCCCCGGAGAATCCCCGCCGGCACTGACTGAGGCCGCCGGGGGCCACTCCACGCCGCGCGAGCGGCCTCTTGGCGCGCCCGCGATGTCGCGAAGGCCGCAGTGACGAGGACCGCGCTCGCCGGTCCTCCTGCGCCCCGTATGCCTGCGCCCGCCCCCGGCCCCGCCCCCGTCTCGTCGGACCCCGTACGGCCGCCCGCAGCTCTTCAGGGCCTGACACCGCCACCGCGATCCCGGCCACCGTCACGGCACGCCCCGGTCAGGGCGAGCCGCGCGCCCTCCCGCATGCGCCGGTGTGCGGGTCGTGCCGGTGGCCGCGCCCGCACCGGTGCCGCGAGAGCTCCCGCACACCGACACCCTGTCAACTTCCGGCGGCATGCGCCCCGTTGCGCCTCTTGTCATGCACCCAACGCGACGTTAGGTTGTGCGCTTCCTGATGTCTTCAATGGGGGCTCCCATGGGTGTACGGGGTCGGCACCGCCGATACCAGCCGAGCAGCATCAACCGCGCATCGCTCGCCGTCACCGCCGGTGGCGCCGGGATCGCGCTCCCCCTGATCGGCACCGGCGCCGCCCAGGCCGCCTCCCTGGACACCTGGGACAAGGTGGCCGGGTGCGAGTCCACCCACAACTGGCACATCAACACCGGCAACGGCTACTACGGCGGGCTCCAGTTCAGCCAGAGCACGTGGCGCGCCTTCGGCGGCACCGCCTACGCCCCCCGCGCCGACCTGGCGACCAAGGACCAGCAGATCGCGGTCGCAGAGAAGGTGCTCAAGGGGCAGGGCCCGCAGGCCTGGCCGGTGTGCGGGAAGCAGGCGGGGCTCAGCCGCAGCGCGCCCGCGTCCGCCGCCACCCCGCAGGTCCCCACCCAGCAGGCCAAGGCCCCCGCCACCGCCCCGCAGGCCGCCGTCCCGCAGGCCGCCGCGCCCCGCCCGACCGGCACGCCGGTGCTGCCGAACCCGTACGTCGTCGCCCCCGGCGACTCCCTCTCGGCGATCGCCACCAGCCGGCACGTCGAGGGCGGCTGGCAGGCGCTGTACGAGACGAACCGGGCGACCGTGGGCAGCGACCCGAACCTGATCTTCCCCGGCCAGCGGCTCACCCTGCGCGTCACCACCGCCCCGGCCCCGCCGCCGCCCGCCCAGAACCCCGAGAAGCCCCCGCGCACCGCTGAGCCCGTCAAACCCGTTCAGCCCGCGGCGGAGCAGCCCGCCGAGAAGCCCGCCGCAAAGCCTGCGGAAAAACCCGCCGAGAAGCCGGCCGCGCAGCCCGCCTCGGGCGGGTTCGTCGCCCCCGTCGACGCCGCCCTCGGCACCCGCTACCGCGTCTCGGGCTCCTCCTGGTCCAGCGGCTACCACACGGGCGTCGACTTCCCCGTGGCGACCGGGACCTCAGTGAAGGCCGTCGGCCCGGGCGAAGTCGTCTCCGCCGGATGGGCCGGAGCGTACGGATACCAGGTCGTCATCCGACACCACGACGGCCGGTACTCGCAGTACGCCCACCTCTCGGCGCTCGGGGTCAAGGCCGGAGCGCAGGTCTCGGGCGGCCAGCGGATCGGCCGCTCGGGCTCGACCGGGAACACCACCGGACCGCATCTGCACTTCGAGATGCGGACGGGACCCGGTTACGGCTCCGACATCGACCCGCTGAAGTACCTCCGCGGCCACGGCGTCGGCATCTGACCCCCGCACGTGCGACGGCACGGCCGTGAGCAGGACCAGGCCGGCCGCCGCCAGCGCGGCGCTCGCCAGGGCCGAGGCCGTGCCCAGGGCCCCGTACCGGAAGCCCTCGCCGAAGAGCGTGATGCCGACCGCCGCCGCCACCACCGGGTTGACCACCGTCACGGTGGCCAGCGGCGCGGTCAGCCCCGCGCCCCGGTAGGCGGCCTGCGAGAGCAGTAGCCCGGCCGAAGCCAGCACGGCGATCGCCGCCAGGGCGGGCCACAGGGAGCCCGCGGACCCGGCGGCGCCGAGCGCGCCGGTGACGCCCTCGGCGACCGACTTGGTGAACACCGAGGCCATGCCGAACGCCGTACCGGCCGCCGCGGCCAGCAGCGCGCTGCGCAGCACCGCCCGGTGCATCCGGCGCGCCGCCAGGAACAGGACGGCCACGCCGGCCCCTGTCGCCAGCAGCAGCAGTACCTGCTCGCCGCCGGCCAGCGGCTGGTCCCCGTCCCGGTTCCCGCCGGTCAGGGCCAGCAGGCCCGCCAGGCCCACCGTGGCCATGAGGGCGCCCCGCCAGGCCGCCGCACCCGCCCGCCGGCGGACGAAGACGGCGGCCATCGGCAGCGCGAACACGATGGTGAGCGCACCCAGTGGCTGGACCAGGCTCAGCGGCCCGTAGGCGAGCGCCACCACGTGCAGCAGGGCGCCGAGGCCGTTCAGTGCGACTGCGACCCACCAGCCGGGTCGGCGCAGCGGCGCGTACGTGC
The DNA here is from genome assembly GCF_040647115.1 of Streptomyces sp. NPDC044571. Lineage (NCBI taxonomy): Bacteria > Bacillati > Actinomycetota > Actinomycetes > Kitasatosporales > Streptomycetaceae > Streptomyces > Streptomyces sp. NPDC044571. The sequence goes on along the minus strand of NZ_JBEZBN010000040.1, from coordinate 55,416 downwards.
GGTTCGGGGTGCCGGCCGCGACCCGCTCCTGGACGATCGCGCCGCCCGCGTACGCCACAGCGGAGACCAGGCACAGCAGGACCGACAGCACAAGGGCACTCATAGATTCCACAATGCCTTGCCCGAGCGGCCTATTCCTCCCCCTCAAGGAGGTATCCGATCATCCTCAAGGCATACTCCGAACGGAGTAGAGGATCACCCCGCGTCCTCCCTGCGGACTGCTTCCGGTGACCCCGCGGTAGCCCTGCGTGAGAGACGGCGGAACGGGTTTGGTCCCGGGCGCGTCGGATCCGTACAGTTGCCGTTTTGGGGACATCCGCAGCAGGCGGACGCGGACGAGTGATCAAGGAACGGCAGCGGCCATGACGGTGACCGAAGACAGCCAGGACTACGGGCAGGCCCACGGGCCGGGCATCGACCCCGAGCGCCTGGCCCTCTGCCTGAGCGTGCTCGGCGAGCTGGACAAGCTCGACGTCGACCACCCCGACGCCATCACCGTACGCCGTGCCACCGCGGGCCTCTACCGCACGGTCAAGCAGCGCCGCCGCCAGGAGCGCCGCGCCGCCAAGACCGCCAACGACAAGGCCGTCACCGAGGCGACCGCGACCGGCTCCGCCGAGCGCATCGACGACGAGACCGAGGGGATCCTGCCCTCCTCGGTCACGGAGGCCGGCCGGATCGCCGGGATACTCCAGCGCCCGCGTTCCTGCTACGTCTGCAAAGCGCGGTACGTCGAGGTCGACTACTTCTACCACCAGCTCTGCCCGAACTGCGCCGCCGAGAACCGCGGCAAGCGCGAGGCCCGTGCCGACCTCTCCGGCAAGCGCGCGCTGCTCACCGGCGGCCGGGCCAAGATCGGCATGTACATCGCGCTGCGGCTGCTGCGCGACGGTGCGCACACCACCGTCACCACCCGCTTCCCCAAGGACGCCATCCGCCGCTTCAAGGCGATGGACGACTCGGCGGACTGGCTGCACCGCCTGGAGGTCGTCGGCATCGACCTGCGCGACCCGGCCCAGGCCGTGGCGCTCGCCGACCAGGTGGCCGGGGCCGGGCCGCTGGACATCCTGATCAACAACGCGACGCAGACCGTGCGCCGCCTGCCCTCCGCGTACGCGGCGCTGGTCGAAGGGGAGGGCGCCCCGCTCCCCGCCGGTGAGCTCCCCGCCCACCACGTCATCGGCGCCTTCAATTCCGGCGCGGTCGACGGTCTGGCGGCGCTGCCCGTCGGCGTGAGCGGCCTCGAAGCGCAGAAGGTCGCCGACCTCGCCCTGGTCGCGGGCAACGCCAGCATCGCCCGGCATCTCGACGGCACCGCCATCGACGCCGGCGGCCTGCTCCCGGACGTCGTCGAGACCAACACCTGGGTGCAGACCATCGACCAGATCTCCCCGGTGGAGCTGCTCGAAACCCAGCTGTGCAACTACACGTCGCCGTTCATCCTGATCAGCAAGCTCCGGCCGGCCATGGCCGAGGCCGCCCGCCGGGCGTCCAGCGGGCGTGCGTACGTCGTCAACGTCTCCGCGATGGAAGGCGTGTTCAGCCGCGGCTACAAGGGCGCGGGGCACCCGAACACCAATGCCGCCAAGGCCGCGATGAACATGGTGACGCGGACCAGCGGCCGGGAGATGTTCGAGACCGACCGCATCCTCATGACCTCGGTGGACACCGGCTGGATCACCGACGAGCGCCCGCACTTCGACAAGCTGCGCCTGGCCGAGGAGGGCTTCCACGCCCCGCTCGACCTGGTCGACGGCGCGGCCCGGGTCTACGACCCGGTCGTGCGCGGCGAGGCCGGCGAGGACCTCTACGGCGTGTTCCTCAAGGACTACGCACCCGCCAACTGGTAAACCCCGGCACCCCCCGAGCCTGCGCGCCCCGGCCTCCGTACAGGAGCCGGGGCGCGGCCCGTTCACCGTGCGCGCGGGTGCGCCCCCGCCGCGACCAGCTGCAGCGCAGGGTCGGCGCCGCTTCCCCCTCCGGGCCGGCCGCGAAGGCACGCATCCACCACTGCTGCCCCCCCTTCCGTCGCCCTGCTCGTGCCGAACTCCTGCCGCATTCGTGCCGTGGAGCAGACCATCGGCTGTGGAGCCTCGGTCCACGGCTTGCTGAACGGAGGAAGAAATCAAGTGGTCGGGGTGGATTTTGCCGTTCCATCGAGCGGGGGTGCGCTCATATGTGTACTCTGAGGGGCAGCAAGAAGGCCCCAACCGGGCCACGCTCCACCACGGCGCCACCGCGTCCGGAAACCCTTTATCCCTTGTGCCCGGCACGCGGTTCGCCCGCCGGGTTGCGCAACACAAAGGAGTGCGCGGTGACAGACACGACGACGAAGCCCGACGAGACCCTGACGGAGCGTCCGGGGCGGCGCAACAGCCCCCGCACCGACAAGCTCGGCAACCTCGAAGTCTGGGCCCGGTCCGCCCCCATCCGGCTGGCGGGTTACGAGGACGACCTGGCGGAATCGCACATCCTGCCCGGCATCGACTGAGCGTTCCCGGCATCGACTCGGCGTCCCGGCGCCCCCGAGCCGACACGGCGACGGGGGCGCTGCGCTGTGCGGGGGAGCGTCCCGCACGGCTCGGCCCGCGGCGGCGTGCCCCCGAGTTCCCGCATCGCGTACGCCGTCAGCGTCATCGCTCAGGGCGATCACCACTTCCCCGGCCCCCCAGGCCCGGGCACGCTGATCCGCATGAAACTACTGATGCTCGGCGGTACCGAATTCGTCGGACGCGCGATCACCGATGACGCCCTGGACCGCGGCTGGGAGGTCACGCTCTTCCACCGCGGGCACCACGCCGGCCCGCCGGGAACCTCCGCCGTGCACGGAGACCGCACGGTGCCCGGCAGCCTGGATGCCCTGGCCGAGGGGAAGTGGGACCTCGTCGTCGACACCTGGTCCGGCGCCCCGACCGCGGTCCGCGACAGTGCCCGCCTGCTGAGCGGCCGGGCCGGGCGGTACGCCTACATCTCCAGCCGGTCGGTCTACGCCTACCCGGCCCCCGCCGGCATGGGCGAGGACGGGCCGCTGGTCGAGGGCTCGCCCGACGCCGACTCCCTCGCCTACGCCGAGGACAAGCGCGGCGGTGAACTCGCCGCCCTGGACGCCTTCGGCGACCGCGCCCTGCTCGTGCGCGCCGGGCTCATCATGGGCCCGTACGAGAACGTCGGCCGACTGCCCTGGTGGCTGAACCGGGCCGCCCGCGGCGGCCCCATGGTCGCCCCCGGTCCGCGGGACCTGCCGCTCCAGTACATCGACGTGCGCGACCTCGCCCGCTGGACCCTGGACGCAGCCGTGGCCGGGCACGGCGGCCCGTACAACCTGGTCTCCCCGGTCGGGCACGCCACGATGGGCAGCTTCCTGGAGGCCTGCGTCGCGGCCACCGGCGGCGCGGCCGAGCTGCGCTGGACCGACCCCGCCCTGATCGCCGCGGCCGGCATCGAGCCCTGGACCGAACTGCCGGTGTGGCTGCCCGAGGGGGAACTGCACGACTACATGTTCGGCGGAAACGTGGCCAAGGCCCAGGCCGCCGGCCTCACGTGCCGCCCGGTGGAGGAGACCGTGGCCGACACCTGGGCCTGGCTCCGCTCGCTCGGCGGCGTCGTCCCGCAACGCCCCGACCGGCCGCGCAAGGGCATCACGGAGGAGCAGGAGGCGGCGCTACTCGGGCTCTGACCACTCGGGCTCCGACCGCTCGGGCTCTGACCGGGCCGCGTGCGCGAGACGGGTCGGCGCCAGGTACTCGCGCAGCAGCCTGCGGTGCCACCACGCCCCCGTCTCGCGCAACTCCCGCCAGGTGGTGAACCGGTAGCGGTAGAGCCGGGCCCGGACGTAGACGGGCGGGGCGTCCGGGAAGGGGTTGTGCCGGATCAGCCGCAGCGTGTCCCGGTCACCGGTCAGCAGCCTCTCCACGAACGGCCCGAACCAGTCCCGGGCGTACGCGGGGGAGAGTGCGGCGAACCACATCAGCCAGTCCAGCCGGAGGTGGTACGGGGCGAACTGGCGCGGCAACCTGCGCACATCGCCCGGTTTCCCCTTGAACCCGTACTCCCGCCACTCCCCGTCCTCGCGCGGCAGCGCGTCCGCGGTGCCCTCGACGACCACCTCGTCGCGGATCCGGCCCACCGTGCCGAAGGCGCCGTAGGTGTTGACCAGGTGGAGGGAGTCGAAGGAGCGGTTCATGACCTGGCGCCGCGAGATCATGTTCCGCACCGGATGCCGGCTGAGCCACAGCACCAGCACCGTCACGGCGCACACCAGGACCATGAACCAGACGGGCGCGCCGCGCGAGGCCGCGGCGGGGGGCGGCCCCGCGAGCCCGGTGAAGTCGATCGCCGACAGGGCGGGCGTGATCGTCACCCAGTTCAGCCAGGCGAAATTGCCGGACAGCACCAGCCACAGCTGCGTGGCCACGATGACCCCGGCCGCGTACGAGGCGACCGGCTGCGGGGTGAACAGCAACACCGGCACCACCAGTTGCGTCACGTGGTTGGCGGCGCACTCCACCCGGTGCACTGCCCTCGGCAGATGGTGGAAGAACCAGCTCAGCGGCCCCGGCATCGGCTGCGTCTCGTGGTGGTAGTACAGGCAGGTCAGCTTGCGCCAGCAGGCGTCTCCGCGCATCTTGATCAGCCCGGCGCCGAACTCCACCCGGAAGACCACCCAGCGCAGCAGCCACAGCACCAGAACCGGCGGCCCGACCCGCCCATTGCCCAGGAAGACGGCGAGGAAGCCGATCTCCAGCAGCAGCGACTCCCAGCCGAAGGAGTACCAGGTCTGCCCCACGTTCACGATCGACAGGTACAGCAGCCACAACAGCGCCCACAGGCCCATCGCCGCGCCCAGCGGGACCTCGTCGCCCGCGCCCGCCGCCAGGGCCGCCGCCCCGGCCGCCCCCGTCCAGGCGCAGCAGGCGAAGAGCCGGTCCGAGTAGCGCAGTTGAAAGAGGCTCGGAGCCGCCTTGAACGGCACGTACCGTACGTAGCGCGGCACCGGCAGCATGCCGTGCGCCCCGATCAGCGCCCGGAACTGGAGGGCCGCCGCGAGGAAGGCGAAGAGGTAGACGCCTGCCAGGGCCCGCTGGAAGACCAGCCGGCCCAGCCAGTAACCGGGCGCCGTGAACCAGTCCATCGCCTCCAGTATCCGGCCGATCAGGCCGCCGCGGCCAGCCTGCGCAGGGTGCGGCTCAGCAGGCGGGCGTAACCCCGCTGGAAGACGGGGATCAGCGGGCCCGCCAGGCGGGTGTACCAGGCGACCGGGCGGCTGAACGCGGTCACCTCGAACCACACCGTGTCGTCGGCGTCGCGGATGACCATGAAGGACTCCTCGCCGCTCTCCGGGTGCCCGGTCAGCGTCCCGTACGCGAAACCGGTGCGCCCGGGGTCGTACGCGGTCCGGACCACCTGGCAGGGGGCGCTGATCCGCAGCGGACCGAAGCCGATGCCGACCACCACCCGGGTGCCCGGCCGCACGGCGCCGTGGTCGGCGCGGACGAGCATCCCCGAGGCGCGGTGGGCGCGGAAGGTGGTGACGGCGGTCCCGGCGGCCTCGAAGACGGCGCGGCCCGAGCCGATCCGGGTGCGGAGGTGCAGGTGGTTGTATCCGGCGGGCAGCGGCCGGTGCTCCGTCGCGTTCCGCTCCGCGTAGTTGAAAGCCCGGTGGGCGTACCGGGGGTCGAAGGCGGTCCGGCCGGTGCTGATGAGTCGGGTCACGGGGTGCTCTCCTCCATGTGTCGCGGGCTGTGCTGTGCCCCGGTCAGCCGGCGCCAGGCCAGCACCGAGCACAGGGCGAAGCCGAGCGCGTTGCCGAGACCGTGGGTCGCGGCCATCCAGGTCAAGGTGGGGTGTACGAGCCCGGTGGCCTCGCCGAGCGCCCACCACAGGGCGAGCAGCATGGTGGCCACCAGGACCACGGCCGAGGTCCCGAGCAGCGCCCGCGCCGTCCGGTCGCGGCCGGTGGGCCGGATCTCCTGCCAGGTCAGCAGCGCCACGGCCCACATGCCGGCGGTCAGCACCACCGCGCCCGCCAGTTCGGCCCAGTCGTCCACGAAGTAGCCGAGGAGCACGAGCAGCGTCCCACCGGGGACGCTGTACGCCGCCCCGCGCGCCAGGGCGCCGGCTCCGGGCCCGGGCTCCGCCGCGCGGCAGACGAGTCCCGCGACGAGGGCGGCCGTGAAACCGGCGAAGTGGAAGTGGGGCACGGTCAGGGCCAGGATGTCGAGGTCGAAGCCGAAGAGCCGGCAGCCGGCGCGTTCGGCGACCAGGGCGGTCCCGGCGACCGAGGGCGAGACGAGCGCGGTGAGCACCGCGACCTCGGACGGTGCGAGCCGGCGGGTACCCCCGGACGGAGTCCCGGAGAGGGCCCGCAGCAGCCGCTGCGCCGCCCGGGCGGCGAGGACCAGCGTGGCCGCCGCGTAGAGCGCGGCGAGCGCCGCGGCGCCGGCGCCACGCGGCAGCCAGAGGCACAGGGCCCCGGGGGCTGCCAGGAGGGGCCAGATCCGGGCGGTCCCGAGCAGCCCGACCGGGTCGATCAGGCGCAGACCCAGGGGCACGACGCAGAGCATGCCCAGGGTGACGATGAGATGCACCAATACCGCCACCGCGGACTCCCCTCCTCAAGCGGCCCAACGCTTTGAACGCGTTCAACCGTCGATGGCGACCTTACGGGGTCCCTTGAACATGTTCAAGACCGGGAGGGGGTCTGGCGGCGCTCCGGTTGCGGCCCTCTCTCGGATGCGGCAGACAAGAGGGAACACCCTGGGCGAAAAGGGAGATATCCGTGCACGCACCGACACCCCGTCAGGCGCCGCGTCGTCACACGCCGGTCCGCGCCGCCCTCTTCGCTCTCGTCGGCCTGTGCGCCGCGGCATGCGGCGGCGCCGAGGAGCAGCAGGGCGGCACGGCCGGGCCCGAGAGCCAGGACGTCCAGCTCCAGCCCGTGGCGGCCGCCGGCCTCGACCCCTTCACCCCCTCCTCCGCCCCCGGCGAGTCCGCCCCGCTCCAGGCGCCGCTGCCCAACCGGACCGGCAAGGGCATCCGCACCGTGAGCGCGGCCACCCCCGGTCTGTACGGCGGCACCGAGCGGTACGGCAGCTGCGATGTGGAACAGCAGGTCAGTGCCCTGACGAAGGACGACAAGAAGACCCGCGCCTTCGCCGAGGCGGCAGCCGTCGATACGGCGAAGGTCCCCGACTTCCTGCGCGGCCTCACCCCCGTGGTGCTGCGCGCCGACACCCGGGTCACCAGCCACGGCTTCCGGGACGGCCGAGCCCACCCCTTCCAGTCCGTGCTCCAGGCGGGGACCGCCGTGCTCGTCGACGCCCACGGCATGCCCCGGGTCCGGTGCGCCGGCGGGAATCCGCTGCTCGCGCCGCGGGCCCCCAAGGGCACACCGGTACTCAAGGGCGAGCAGTGGGCCGCCTACCAGCCCTCGCAGGTCATCGTGATCGAACCGACCCCCGCCGAACTGCGCAGCCTGATCATCGTCAACATCGCCGACAACAGCTGGCTGGAGCGCACCACCGGCGACGACGGCGCCCAGGACCGCCTCCCGCAGCCGGTTCCCCCGTACGACCCGTCCGACGGAATCCCGGACGTCCCCCTCACCCCGCCGAACGCCCCGCCGAACGGCATGCCGAGCGGGCCGCCTTCGGACGGCTCCCGCGTACCGGCGCCGCCGCAGCAGCCGGCGCAGCCCCCGCCGCCGGCGCAGTCCGCCCCCTCGGCAGTGCCGCCGGGAGGCCCGTCCGAGGCGGCGCCGCAGGCCGACCCGGGCGTACCGCCCGCGCCCGACGGCGCGGCCCCGCCGCCGGACTCCCCCCGGGACCGGTTGTCCCCTCCGGACCCGCTGTCCCCTCGGGATCAGCTGTCCCCCCGGGATCCGTTGTCCCCTGCGGATCCGCTGTCCCCGCAGGACCCGCTGTCGTCCCCCCAGGACCCGCTGTCACCCCAGGACCCGAACGTGCCGGACGACCCGTTCGGCCCGCGCGGCCAGGACGAGCTCGCTCCCCTCCCGGACCAGCAGCAGCCCCCGGACCCCGGTTCCGACCTGGAGAGCGCCTGACCGGCCCGTGTGTCATGGTGGACCGGTGCCGACCACCGTATCGCTGCCGGACGACTGGCCCGCACACCCGGACCGGTCGCTCTCGCTCAACCGCATGGGAAGTTTCGACTGGGACCTGGTCACCGGTCTCATGCACATGGACGCGGCGGCCCTGGACGTGTTCGACACGGCCCCCGAGGACTACGACGGCCGGCCCGAATCCCTCTCCCCGCGCGTCCCGCCGTCCGAGGCGACCCGTCTGGACGCGCTCGTCGCCGGCGCCCTCAAGAGCGGCGTGGACAGCTACGGCGCGTACTTCCGCATCCGCTGCCGCGACGGCACCCTGCGCTGGACGCACACCCAGGGCCGCGTCATGCGCGAGCGGGACGGCCGCCCGTTCAGGATCATCGGCATCGTCCGGGACGCCACCGAGGAGCTCAGCCACTCGGCGGAGCGCCTCGGCCTGGACGAGGAGCGCCGCCGGCAGACCTCCGTCGTCGAGAGCACCACCGCCGCCCTCGCCCACGCCAGGACCGTGCAGGACGTCATCGACGCCCTCGGCGACGCCCACGGCCTGGAGCGGCTCGGCACCATGGGCATGGTGATGGGCCTGGTCGAGGCGGGCCGGATCCACCTCGTGGCCGAGGGGCCGGTGGGCAGTTTCGTCCCCGGCACCCGCTACACCCGCATCGACGAGCAGTACCCGATGAGCGAGGTCGTCCGCTCGCTCCAGCCGCGGTTCCTCGACTCCGCCCAGGAGTTCGCCCACGACTACCCCGGGCTCTGGGCCAAGATCTCGTACATGGACATCTCGGCGGCCGCCTACCTGCCGCTGATCGCCCAGGCCCGCCCCATAGGCGCGCTCGGGCTGCTCTACAAGGACAAGGACGGCTTCACCCAGGACGAGCGCAACCTCCTCGTCGCGCTCGGCAGCAGCATCGCGCAGAGCCTGCAGCGCGCGATGCTCCTGGAGCAGGAGCACGATCTGGCGGAGGGCCTCCAACAGGCGATGCTGCCGCGCCGGATCCCCTCGGTACCCGGCGCCGACATCGCGGTCCGCTACCGCTCCGCCCGCATGGGCCAGGACATCGGGGGGGACTGGTACGACGTCATCCCGCTGCCCGGCGGCCGAGTCGGGGCGATCATCGGCGACGTCCAGGGCCACGACACGCACGCGGCGGCGGTCATGGGCCAGCTGCGGATCGTGCTGCGCGCCTACGCCGCCGAGGGACACTCACCGGGCACGGTCATGGCCCGGGCGTCCTCGTTCCTCCACGAGCTCGACACCGACCGCTTCGCGACGTGCACGTACGCGGAGGCCGACCTCGCGACGGGAGTCCTGCAACTGGTGAGGGCCGGGCACATCGACCCGCTCGTGCGCACCCCGGACGGCGGCTGCCGGAGGCTGGCGGTGGAGGGCGGGATGCCGCTGGGGCTGTCGACGGAGTTCGGCCGCCTGGACTATCCGGTGACCACGGTGGAACTGGACCCCGGGGAAACGCTTCTGCTGTGCACGGACGGCCTGGTGGAACAGCCCGGCGCGGACCTCGACGACGGGGTGCAGCTCCTCACCGCGCTGATCCGCAGCGGGCCCTCGGACCTCCAGCAGCTGGCGGACCGGCTGTGCGGGGTGATCGACGAGCGCGGCGGCGACGACGACATGGCGCTGCTCCTGCTGCGCCGCCAGGTCAAGGACACCCCGCAGGGCGGCGGCCGCCTGCAGCAGCACGTGGCCCCGGGGGACCCCGAGGCGCTGGTCGCGGCCCGCCACATGATCGGGGCGGCGGTGCGGGCGTGGGGCGCGCGGGAGAGGGCCGACGAGATCGAACTCGTCGCGGACGAGCTGATCGTGAACGCCCTGATGCACACGGACGGCCCGGCCATCGTGACCCTGCGGGTCCTGGCCGGAGCACAGCGCAGGCTCCGGGTGGAGGTCGAGGACCGCTCCAGTGCCCTGCCCCGGCGGCGCGAGGCGGGGAGCGCAGGGGTGTCGGGGCGAGGGCTGATGCTGGTCGACCGCCTGGCGGAGGTCTGGGGAGTCGAGCCGCGCGGCAGCGGCAAGTGCGTGTGGTGCGAGTTCTCCCTGCCCTGACCCGGCCGCTGCCCTGACCGGCTCGGCGCTGCGCTGACCCGCCCCGGCGCTGCCCTGACCGGCTCGGCGCTGCGCCGGCGCGCTCCGGGCTGCGCTGGCGCAGGGCCGGAAGCGTTGGCAGGCTGGTGGCATGCCCGAGCTGCCCGAGGTCGAGGCCCTCCGGGAGTTCCTCGACGCGCATCTGGCCGGGCGGGTGGTGGAGCGCGTCCTCCCGCTCGCCGTCAGCGTGCTCAAGACGTACGACCCCCCGCTCAGCGCCCTCGAAGGGCAGGCCGCCGGGACCACCACCCGCTACGGCAAGTTCCTCGCGATGCGGATCGGGGAGCTCCACCTCGTCACCCACCTCGCCCGGGCCGGCTGGCTGCGCTGGCACGACGACCTGCCCGACCGGCCGCCCCGCCCCGGCAAGGGGCCGCTCGCCCTGCGGGTGGCGCTGGAGGGCGGTGGCGGCTTCGACCTGACCGAGGCGGGCACCCAGAAGCGGCTTGCGATGTACGTGGTCCACGACCCGCAGGAGGTGCCGGGCATCGCCCGCCTGGGGCCGGACCCGCTGGCCGAGGACTTCGACCGGGACGCGTTCGCCGTGCTGCTGGCGGGCGAGCGCCGGCAGATCAAGGGCGTCCTGCGCGACCAGGGCGTCATCGCCGGGATCGGCAACGCCTACAGCGACGAGATCCTGCACGCGGCCAAGGTCTCGCCGTTCAAACTGGCCGCCTCCTTCGACGACGAGCAGGTCGCACACCTCTACGAGGCCGTTCGGGAGACGCTGCGCGAGGCGGTCGCCCGCGCGCACGGCGTGGCCGCAGGGAGCCTCAAGGCCGAGAAGAAGAGCGGGCTGCGCGTGCACGGGAGGGAGGGAGAGGCGTGCCCGGTGTGCGGGGACACCATCCGATCGGTCTCCTTCGCGGACTCCTCGCTGCAGTACTGTCCGACCTGCCAGACCGGCGGCAAGCCGCTCGCCGACCGCAGGCTCTCCCGCCTCCTGAAATGAGCCCCGCCTCCTCGACCGGGTCTCCTCGCGGCCTCCTCGCCGGACCCGCGGCTGCGTACACTTCCGCACCATGTCCGAGCCGCAGTCGCCGCAGCAGCCGGGGCCGCAGCCGCCCCGGCGCGAGGTCGTCACGGGCGTGCCCCGCGGCGCCCGCCGCCGTCCGCCCGCGCACACCCCGGCGCGCTCGGAGATCTCCGAGCAGACGACCCTCGGTGCCACCTACGTACGCGCCCTCATGCGCAGCCAACTGCGCGCGGGTCTGGGCGCCCTGGCCGCCCTCGCCCTGCTGGTCGGGACCCTGCCCCTGCTGTTCGCGCTGCCGCGCTCGGCGTCGGGGCCGCTGGAGTGGGTGGCCCTCGGGCTGGTGGTGTACCCGGTGATGTGGCTCATCGGCCGCTGGTACGTGACCCGGGCCGAGCGCAACGAGGCCGATTTCACCGGCCTGGTGATGGACCCGGCCGAGGCGCCGGTACCGGGCCCGCGCAAGCAGTAGGCCCGCGGGCCCCGGCTCGCGGGGACCGCGTCCCGCAGGGACGGACCGTTCCTCAGAACAGGTGCATCGCCAGGTGGCCCAGCGGCAGCCCCAGCTGCCACGCGGGCGTCCACACCCGCGCGTTCTCATCCAGGCCCGGCGGGGCGTCGGCGGGGTCGTGTCCGCCGGGATCGAGGTTGGTGGCGAACAGCTCGGTGTGGTCCAGCCAGCGCCAGGCGGCCCGGGCCAGTTCGAGGTCGGGGTCCTCACCGCGCCCGCGTTCCCGGGCCTCCTCGCCCAGCGCGAGGAAGCGGGTGTGGACCCAGTCGCGCCACGGATGCCCGTACGCCGTCAGCGACAGCCACTCGTCGAGCTGCGAGACCACCCGGATCCCGGAGAGCTCGCCGGCCGCGTCGGAGAGGTAGATGGTCAGGGCCAGTGTGTCGCGCCCGGCGCGGAACTCCAGGGTGCTGACCGGGATCAGCCGGCCCGTGCGCAGCAGTTCGTCGGCGATGTACTCCGCGTAGAGCCATGCCATGGGCACCGCGAGCCCGCCGTCACTGGTGCCGTTCATACCCTCGGGCTGCACCGTTTCCACCTTCTCCCGCGCGTCAGCTTCCCGTCGTCAGCCATGAGCCTTCACCGAGCCACTCGCGGAACGGGGGAGGTTTACCCAACTTGAACGCTCTGAGGCCGATTTCGATGCGCTTCTTGTCCGATCCGCGGGCATTCGGGTCGTTCCCTGAGTGCCGCTCCCGTCCCGCTCAGGCGCCGAGCCCGTACCCGTATCCCTGGAGGCCCTTCCTCAGGGCCCGCAGGGCGTAGTACGTACGGGACTTGACCGTGCCGGCCGGAATCCCCAGCTCCGCCGCGGCCTCGGCCACCGAGCGGTCCTGGAAGTAGACCTGCACCAGCACCTCGCGGTGCTCCGGCCCCAGGGACCCCACGGCTCTGCGGACGTCGATGGCCGTGACCGAGCCGGCCACCGCGTCCTCGGGAGCGGGCGCCTGCTCCAGTCCCTCCGGGTCGACCTCCTGCGGCCGGGACAGCCGGGCCCGGCGGGCGTCGATCGCGAGCCGCCGCGCCACCGTGAACAGCCAGGGGCGCATGGACTCGTGGTCGCTCTCCAGGACCTCGGGGTGCTGCCAGGCCCGGACCAGGGTCTCCTGGACGAGGTCCTCGGCACGCTGGCGGTCTCCGGCGGTGAGGCCGAGCAGGAATCCGAACAGGGCCCGCCCGTGGTCGCGCTGGAGCTCCGCCAGCGTCTCGGGGTCCGTGCGCAGCAGGGTGGGGGAGAGGGGCACGAGTGGCTCCTTCCTGGGTCCGTTCGGGTCCGACGGATCCACCCTCACCTGCACGGAGCGCCCCGGGAACCGTCCTGTGCCGCCGTTGCGCCCAAGCACCCGGGTCGTCCGGTGGGCGGCCGCGCCCGGCGACGAACGGTTGAACGGCGCGGCGAACGGCCGTCCGGGTGAGTTGTCCTCCCGCTGCGGAGCCGCTTCTTGACATGCGGGAACTTCTATCGACAGCAGATGATCCGATGGTCGTATTGATTCCGTGAAGGGGAACCGACCCACATGTCCAAGCACACCCGCCACACCCTCGCGCTGATATCCGCGGCCCTGCTGGCGGCCACCGCCGCAGGCTGCTCCGACGGCAGACAATCCGCGTCCGCCACCCGCCTCGGCAACGCGCAGGCCCCGCCGCCGTCCCGGGCCGACCGCTCCGGCACCGCGCCCCCCGAAGGCGCCGCCAAGGGGTTCACCCTGGTCGCGAGCGGCGACGTACTGCCCCACGACTCGATCATCAAGCGGGCCGCGGCCGACGCGCACGGCGGCGGATACGACTTCAAGCCGATGTTCTCCGGCGTCAAACCGCTGGTCTCGGCCGCCGACCTGGCGATATGCCACATGGAGACCGTCTACGGCGAGGACGGCGGCCCCTTCACCGGCTACCCCGCCTTCCAGTCCCCGCCCGCGGTCGCCGAGGGCCTCAAGGACGCCGGGTACGACGGCTGCTCCACGGCCTCGAACCACACCCTGGACGGGGGGAGCGCGGGGATCAAGCGCACCCTGGACACCTTCGACAAGCTCGGCCTCAAACACGCCGGTTCGGCCCGTACGGCCGCCGAGGCAGCCACCCCGGCCCTCTACACGGCGGGCTCCGCGAAGGTCGCACACCTCGCCTACACGTACGACACGAACGGCTATCCGATGCCCGAGGGCCAGCCGTGGGCCGTCAACCTGATGGAGCAGGACAAGATCCTCGCGGATGCGCGGGCCGCCCGGAAGGCCGGCGCGGACGTGGTCGTGGTCAGCCTGCACTGGGGCACCGAATGGCAGACCGAGCCGGACGCGACCCAGCTCTCCCTGGGCAAGGCGCTCACGGCCTCGCAGACCGGCGGACGCCCCGACATCGACCTGGTCCTCGGCACCCACGCCCACATACCGCAGGCCTACGAGCAGCTCAACGGCACCTGGATCGTCTACGGCATGGGCGACCAGGTCGCCGGAGAGATGTTCAACTACTCCGGCGCGCGGGACATGCGCGGCAACTACGGTTCGATCGGCCGCTTCACCTTCGCCCCGCCCGCCGCCGCGGGCGGCCGCTGGCAGGTCACCAAGGCCGAGTTCGTCCCGCAGATGATGGACCTGTCCGCGGGCAAGGTCGTCAACCTGCCGGCCGCACTCGCCGCGCATCCCGGCCGCAAGGACTACGAGAGCGCCCAGGACACCGTCTCGGAGGCCGTCCTCAGCCGCGGCGCCGCCAAGAACGGCCTCACCATGGCCGAGTAGGCCACGCGCTCCGCGCCCCCGCGTTCGGGCTCGACGCGCGGACCGCCGCCGCCCTCCCTACAGTGCGAACCATGAGTGCCACCGTGGAGGAGACCCGGGGCACCCGGAACCGCTTCCTGAACCGGGTGCCCGACGGATTCGCCGCGTTCTTCGGAACGCTCGGGCTGGTGTGCGCCGTGCTCGCGCTCTCCCCGACGCTGCGGCACCTGCTGAGGCACTTCGTCCGCTTCCTCGACGAGTTCGTCGTGCCCGTCAGCGAGAACCTCGCCTACGCCGTCTTCCTCTTCCTGCTCGCCGCGGCGCTCGGCACCCGCAAGAAGGTCGCCTGGTGGATCGTCGTCACCTATCTGGCCCTGCTGATCCTGGTCGACCTCCTGATCGTGGCCGACGGGTACTACTGGGTCGGCGGACCCTCCATGGTCATCGCCATCGCGGCCCTCGTGCTCCTGATCGCGGCCCGCAAGGAGTTCTACGCGGCCTCCCGGCCCGGCGCCTTCTGGAGGGCGCTGCTCGTCCTGGGCCTCGGCCTGCTCACCGCCGTGCTGCTCGGCTGGGGCCTGGTCGCGCTGTTCCCCGGGACCCTGCCCAGGGGGCAGTGGCTCGACTGGGCCGCGAAGCAGGTCTTCGGCGGTCTCTTCTCGGCCCGCCGGTTCGACGGCCACCCGCCCCGGCCGCTGTACTTCCTGCTCGGCCTCTTCGGCGCCCTCGCCCTGCTGAACGCCGCCGCCACCCTCTTCCGCTCCCAGCGGCTGACCGCCGCCCTGCACGGGGACGAGGAGCCCCGCATCCGCGCCCTGCTCGCCGCATACGGGCGCAGCGACTCCCTCGGCTACTTCGCCACCCGCCGCGACAAGGCCGTCGTCTTCGCCCCCAACGGCAGGGCGGGCGTCACCTACCGCGTCGAAGCCGGTGTCTGCCTCGCCAGCGGGGACCCGGTCGGCGACCCGGCCGCCTGGACCCCGGCCATCAACGCATGGCTGACCGTCGCCCGCCGCCACGGCTGGCAGCCCGCCGTGATGGGGGCCTCCGAGGACGGCGCGACGGCGTACGCGCGCTCCGGGCTCAGCGCCCTCCAGCTCGGCGACGAGGCCATCCTGCACGTGGCGCGCTTCGACCTCGACGGCCGCGACATGCGGGTGACCCGCCAGGCCGTCAACCGGGTCCGCCGCACCGGCGCCACCACCCTCGTACGCCGCCACTCCGCCCTCACCGAGGAGGAGATGCAGCGCATCGTCGACCGCGCCGACCGCTGGCGCGACACCGAGACCGAACGCGGCTTCTCCATGGCCCTGGACCGGCTCGGCGACCCCGCCGACGGGGACTGCCTGCTCGTCGAGGCCTTCGACGCCGACGGCGAACTGATAGCCCTGCTGTCCTTCGTGCCCTGGGGCAAGGACGGCATCTCCCTGGACCTGATGCGCCGCGACCGTACGGCCCCCAACGGGGTCATGGAGTTCATGGTGGCCCAGCTGTGCGCCGCCGCTCCCGGCCTGGGCGTCCACCGGATCTCCCTGAACTTCGCCGTCTTCCGCTCCGCCTTCGAGGAGGGCGGCCGGATCGGCGCCGGACCGGTCCTCAGGCTGTGGCGGGGGCTCCTGCTGTTCTTCTCGCGCTGGTGGCAGTTGGAGGCGCTGTACCGCTCGAACGTCAAGTACGGGCCCGAGTGGTACCCGCGGTTCCTCTGCTACCAGGACGCCGGCTCGCTCGCCCGGGTCAGCCTCGCCTCCGGCATCGCGGAGGGCTTCGTCTCCGTACCGAGCCTGCGCAAGCTGTGGGGCAAGGGCCACGCCAGGGGACTCACCGCCCCGGCCAGCACCGAGGGGCTGCCCTCGATCGACTCCCTCGCCCTGGACCTCGCCGGGGAGAAGGGCGCCGCGGCGGCGCGGACCGAGCGGCTGCCCGAGCAGGTCCGGGTGCGCCACGCCAAGCTGGAGCGGATCCGGGCCGCCGGCACCGACCCGTACCCCGTCGGGATCCCGCAGCGCACCCACACCGCGGAGCAGTTGAAGGCCGCCCACCCGGCCGTCCCCGGTCACCCGCCCGGCGCCCGCACGGGCGAACGGGTCACCCTCGCCGGACGCGTGATGGTCGTACGCGACCTCGGCGGGGTGGTCTTCGCCGTCCTGCGCGACTGGTCCGGGGACATCCAGCTGCTGCTGACCCGCGAGGAGGCCGGCGCGGACGTCCTGGACGCCTTCACCTCGCAGGTCGACTTCGGCGACCACGTCGTCGCCACCGGCGTGGTCGGTGCCGGCAAGTCCGGCGAACTGTCCGTGGTGGTCGACTCCTGGCAGCTCACCGGCAAATGCCTGCGCCCGCTGCCCGACAAGCGCAAGGGTCTCGCCGACCCCGAGGCGCGGGTACGGCGCCGCTACCTCGACCTCGTGGCGAGCCCGGAGGCCCGGGACGTCGTACGGGCCCGGTCCGCCGCGGTGCAGGCGCTGCGCCAGGGACTGCTGGACCGCGGCTACCTGGAGGTCGAGACGCCGATGCTCCAGCAGATCCACGGCGGGGCGAACGCCCGCCCCTTCCGCACCCACATCAACGCCTACGACCTCGACCTGTACCTGCGCATCGCCCCCGAGCTGTACCTCAAACGGCTGTGCGTCGGCGGCCTGGAGAAGGTCTTCGAGATGGGCCGGACCTTCCGCAACGAGGGCGTCTCCTACAAGCACAATCCCGAGTTCACCATGCTGGAGGCCTACCAGGCCTTCGCCGACTACGACGTCATGCTCGACCTCACGCGCGAGCTGATCCAGGGCGCCGCGACCGCAGCCTTCGGTTCGCCGGTCGCCCACAAGGCCGGCGCCGACGGGAAGCTCGTCGTCCACGACATCTCCGGCCCCTGGCCGGTCAAGACGATGTACGGGGCGATCAGCGAGGCGCTCGGCGAGGAAGTCGGCGCGGACACCCCCGAGCACGTGCTCCGCGGGCTCTGCGACCGGGCGAAGGTGCCGCACGCCCCCGAGGACACCCGGGGCGACGTGGCACTGGAGATGTACGAGCGGCTGGTGGAGGAGCGGACCGAGCTGCCCACCTTCTACAAGGACTTCCCGACCGACGTCTCCCCGCTCACCCGGCAGCACCGGGTGGACCCGCGCCTCGCCGAGCGCTGGGACCTGGTGGCCTTCGGCACGGAGCTGGGCACCGCCTACTCGGAGCTGACCGATCCCGTCGAACAGCGGCGCCGACTCACCGCCCAGTCGCTGCTCGCGGCCGGCGGAGACGCGGAGGCCATGGAACTCGACGAAGACTTCCTGGACGCGCTGGAGTACGCCATGCCGCCGACCGGCGGTCTGGGCATCGGCGTCGACCGGCTCGTCATGTTCCTCACCGGCCTGACGATCCGGGAGACGCTGCCGTTCCCGCTGGTGCGGCGCGGCTGAACGGGTGAGGGGGAGGAGGCGCGTCCGCGCCTCTCGACATCCACGGCGATGTCGTTGATACGTAGTAATAATGAAAAATGACGAGCCGACAGTAGGGCGACGCGCGCTCCTGCGTACCGCCGTCTTCCTCGGAGTCGCCGCCGCCTCCGGACTGCTCACCGGCGGCGAGGGCGGCAGCCCCGAACCCGGCGCCACGGTCGGCGGCCCGGGCAACGGGCCCGCCGCAGGCCTGCCCGGACCCGGCGGAGCCGCCGGACCCGGCGGGGTCCGCTCCCTGCGGGCCCAGGCCCTCGGCCGGACGGCGTACCGCCTGGACCCCATGACCGCCGAGGCCCCGCTGCGCCCCCAGGCCGCGAAGCCCGCGGTGCGCACCCGGCCCTTCCTGCACCTGCCGTCCGGCGTCGGCCCGGCGAACGCCATGGTGCTCACCTTCGACGACGGACCCGACCCCCGCTACACACCGGCCATCCTCGACACCCTCTCGCGCCACGGCGTCCGCGCGATGTTCTTCGTCTGCGGGGAGATGGCCACCGACAACCGGGACCTGCTGCGCCGGATGAACGCCGAAGGCCACGTCATCGGCAACCACACCTGGACCCACCCGCTCATCCCCAACCTCAGCCGGCCCGCCCTCGCCTCCGAGATCGCCCGCACGAGCGACGTCGTACAGGAGGCAGTGGGAGAGGCCCCGTTGTGGTTCCGGGCGCCGTACGGGGCATGGAACCGGGCGGCGTTCGAGATCGGGGCCGAACTGGGCATGGAGCCGCTCGCCTGGACCGTGGACAGCCTGGACTGGACGGAGCCGGGCACCACCGCGATCGTCTCCCGCGTGCTCAAGGGAGCGGCACCCGGCGTGATCGTGCTGAACCACGACGCGGGCGGCAACCGCTCGCAGAGCGTGCGCGCGCTCGACGCGTACCTGCCCCAGCTGCTCGCCCGCGGTTTCCGGATGACGCTGCCCCCGCTTCCGCCCCGCTGAGGAGCCGTTTCCCCGGCGGTTCCGGTGGGGGGCGGGCCGGGGCCGGCTCCGGGCCGGCCCCGTCAGCGGGCCGCGGACGGCCTCAGCGCGCCTGCACCATGCGGGCGAACACCACGACGTTGCCGTCGTAGCCGCGGGCCTTCGAGTAGCCGCCGCCGCAGGTGATCACCCGGAGCTCGGGCTGCCCGGTGTCCCCGTACACCCGGGAACCGGGGAAGGTGTTCTTGGAGAACACCTCCACCCCGTACACCTCGAAGACCGCCGTGCGCCCGTCGTAGCGCTCCACCTCGATGTGGTTGCCCTTGCGCAGCGAGCCCAGGCCGTAGAAGACCGCCGGACCCCGCGCGTTGTCGACGTGGCCCACGATCACCGCCGAGCCGCGCTGGCCCGGCGAAATGCCGTTGAGGTACCAGCCGGCCAGGTTCGGGTCCTGGGGCGGCGGGGCGTCGATGAAGCCCTGCGCGTCCAGCCCCACCGCCATCACCGGCGCGTCCACCTTGATCTCCGGGATCTTGATGCGCTGGACCGACGAGTGTTCCAGCACCTCCACCGGAGCCTGTGGCTGGGCGGCCGCCGACGCATCCGACGGCTGCTGCTCGGAGGGAGCCCCGACCGCGGCCGCCGCGGCCGGCTGGGGCGGCCCCTCGTCGACCTCCGCGCCGTTGCGCATCATGGCGAGGCCGGTGAGCATGACCAGCGCGAGCACGCCCCAGGGGGATCGTCTCCTGCGTGGCTGCTCACCCTCGTCCTCGGTCATGGCTCTCCCTTCCCGACGCGGGGGTCCCGACCCGCGTTCTTGTCCCACCCCGGTACGCCCTTCTTCACGCACGTTAAGGGCGAGCGCGCAAGACGGCGATCGGTGAAGGGCGAACGGGTGGTGGGGCCGGAAGGGGTGCGGCCATCCAGGTAATCGTCACATAAATGCCTGACGGGTCGTGACCTGCGGATCCGTCAGCTCCGGCGTCCGCGCCTCGGCGTGTCGCTCAACCTTGCGGCCCAAAGGCGGACATGCGCTGGTTGCGAGCCGCCCTGAGGGTTCGACATGGGAGGCGTTCTCGTCGATCTTCCCGGGCGACCGCTCCGGGGCGCTCCCGCTGGAGGTTCCACATGCGTGTTCTGCGCGCTCTCACCGTGACGGTGGCGGCCTGCGCCGCCATCGGCCTCAGTATCCCGTTCGCCTCCGCGAACCCGGCGGGCGGCCCGCCGTCGGGCGGCGGCAACGGAAACGGGCCCAGCAATGTCACGGTCAATCCGTACTCCGTGCACCAGGGCTCGACGATGCAGGTCAGCGCGGCGGGCTGCAACCACGGCGGCACGGTCTGGTCGAACGGCAACTTTCCCCAGACGAACCTCTCGGCCGGGTCCATCGGGTTCGCGACCGTCCGGATCTTCAACCACGCCTCGCCCGGCAACCACACGCTCTCGGTCAAGTGCCACGACAACAGCCTGGTCGCCACGCACCGCTTCACCATCCTCGCGGGCAACGGCGCGCAGGGCGGTCTCGGCGGCTCGTTCGGCCCGTCCACTGCCGAGACCGCGATCGGGGCGGGGCTCGTCGGCGCCGCCGCCCTGGGAGCGGGCGCCCACGTGGTGCGCCGGCGCCGCCCGGTCCGCAGCCGGGCCTGACGACTGGCCGACCTCCCCGGTCGCCAGCCCGGAAACCGCCGGTCGCCCCGAAGTCCTGGCCAGGAATCGGGGCGACCGGCGGTCGGTGATCGGGTGGTCGGCGGTCGTTCGAGCCGCATCGGGCCGCACGGGCTCAGTGGCTGCGCCGGGAGTGGCGGCGGCGGAGCGTGTACGCCGTGCCTCCCGCGGCGGCGAGGAGAAGGGCCGTACCCGCGCCCAGCTCCCAGGGGTCCATCCCGGCGACGCTGCCGCCCAGTCCGCCGCGCACGCCCAGCGAGGCGGCACTGCTCCTGGTGGCGGTGGAGGTGGAACTGGTGGTCGGCACGGTGCTCCCGCCGGCGATCGTGAGATCGGTGGAACCGGTCTCGCCGTTGCAGGTGAAGGAGACGGAGTAGACGGCTCCGCGCCGCGCGTCGCGGTCCACCGTGACCCGCGTGCTCTGGCCGCGTTGGATGCTCACGGTGTCGAAGACCCCGGAGGAGACGGTGGTGTAGGCGGAATCGCAGCCGCTGACCGAGAGCACCACCTGGCCGCCCGGGGCCACGATCGACGGGGTGATGGCAAAGCCGAAAGACGTGACGGGCTGGGCCTCGGCCGCAAGGGCGGCAGGCGTGCCCGCCGTACCGAGCGCGAGTACGGCGCCCGTGGCGCCGGCGCTCAGCAGGGCTATGGCGGAGGTACGTATCGCACCCATGGTTGATTCTCCGGATCCCCGAGGAGCAGGCCGCGGAAGGGTTTCCGCACGTGGGGGCGCGTGCGCCTCGATGTCTGCCACGCTAGGGGCGGACGCCGCGACCCGCGATCAGGAACGGGCGAACGGGTCACGGCGCTGGGCCGAACCGGGGAAGACGGCCCCGGTACCGGTTTGGCGGGCCGCCCGCTTCAATCGCCCTGCCCCAAGTGCGGGAACTGCGCGAAGAAGGGCTCGGCGGTGGCCGAGATGCCGCGCCCGAAGGGTGCGTCGAAGTCCCAGATCAGGAACAGCAGGAACGCGATCAGCGCGCTGAACAGGCCGGCCAGCAGCATTTCCCGGAACGAGCGCCGGATCTGCAAGGTGAAGATCAGGCCCACCGTGACCAGGGCTCCGGTGACCAGCCCGAACCAGACCACCCCCGGCATCGTCGCCCCGGCGCTCTGGCCGCGGGCGTTGCGGGCGTCGTCGACCAGCGCCACCTGGTCCACCAGCGGCTGGTAGGCCTGCCCCTCGTGGTCCGTCTGCGGCTCGTAGTCCGTCACGTCCCGGCGGATGCGGTCGAGTAGTTCCCCGCTGCGGTCCGTGAGCCGGGCGTGGTCGGCCATCTCCTTCCACTCGGTGTCCACCACGTGCGTCACGTACGCGTCCACGTCGGCCCGGATCTTCTTGCGGACCTCGGGCGGGTAGACCTCGGAGCGGACGCTGATCTCGTGCAGGGCCTGGGCCTCCTGGCGGACGTACTCCTGGGCGGCACCGCGGCCCTCCCAGACGCCGGCGATCGCCAGGCCCAGCACGATCGCGTAGATCACCCCGATCATCATGGTCATGTACTCGATGACGTCCGGAGTCTCGTTCGGGTCGTCGTCGTCGCGGATCCGGCGGTGGTTGAAGAAGGCGATGGACAGCACGACGGCGCAGGCCGCGGCCATTGCGAGGGTCAGGACGAGCCATTCCGACAAGATGACTCCCAATCGTTCTCGTACGGGCGGGCTAGCGCGGGCGCAGCGCGACGATCGCGAGCACTGCGGGGGCCGCGGTCATCAGGGTGAAGGTCACCGGTGAGATGTGGTGCTCCGCCGGTTTGCGGGCCGCCGCGTGGTACACGGGCCGGGCCACCGGCTTCTTCGGGGGCGGCGGGGTCACTGCGGGCGTGGGTGCCGGGGCCGGGCGCGGCGGCGCCGGAGCGGGCGCCGGTGGTTTCGGCGGGGCGGGCGCGGGCGGCTCGGGCTTCGGCGCCGGCTTCGCCGCCGGTGGCGGTGGTGGCGGTGGCGGTGTGGGCCGGGGGGCGGGCGGCGGCGTCGGCTTCGGCGGGGGCGGCGGGGTGGGCTTCGGGCTAGGGGTCGGCGTGGGCGTCGGGGTGGGCGTCGGCTTCGGCGGGCACGGCGGGGGAGGCGGCGGCGGGCAGTGGTGGCCGCCGCCGCCCCCGCCGTGATGGCCGCCGCGGCCCCGCCCGTCGCCCCGCCCGTCGCCGTGGCCGTCGCCGCGGCCGTGTCCTCCGCCGTGATGTCCGCCACCCCGGCCGTCGCCTGACCCGCTGGCGGCGGCGACCGCGACCAGGCTGCCGGCGCCCGCGGAACCGCCGGTTTCGATCGTCGCGTAGGCGCAGCTATCGGCCACGGCCGGGGCGGCGGACCACGCCGCCCACACCAGGACCGGGACGACCAGTACGCGCCTGGTACGGGCACTGTTCACCCCGGGAGCATGGGCTCGCCCGCACCCGCGCACGCGGCGGTCGGCCGTGGTTCGCCTGAACGGGTGGCGCGTGGACCGTAGAGGTTTGAGCCATAAACGGAAGCCGTCCGATCGCCAATTCGATCATTCCCGAACATGATCCGTCAGCCCCGGTCAACCGGTACGTGCGGGGCTCTGGAGGCCTTGGGTGTGTGATGAAGAACGGATCACCAATTTCCGCTTTTGCTCGCTCCGTTGGCCAATGATCAGTACATTCGGCTCGGACAGGCGTCCGACCCCGGAAAGACGCGCAGGACTACGGCTTGGAGACCGCGATGGAGCGCCCCGCCTGGGCCCCGCCAGGTATCGACATATCGGTGCCGAGCGTGTCCCGCATCTATGACTACTACCTGGGCGGCTCCCACAACTTCGAGGTCGACCGACAGGCCGCCCGCCGCGCCATGGAGTTCATGCCGGGCCTGCCCAAGATCATGCAGGCGAACCGCGCCTTCATGCGCCGCGCCGTCCGCTACGCCGTCGCGCAGGGCGTCACCCAGTTCCTCGACATCGGCTCCGGCATCCCGACTTTCGGCAACGTCCACGAGATCGCCCAGGCGGCCAGCCCCGAAGCACGCGTCGTCTACGTCGACCACGACCCGGTGGCCGTCGCCCACAGCCAGGCCGTCCTGGCGGGCAACGACCACGCCGGCGTCGTCGCCGCCGACCTGCGCAAGCCCAGGGACATCCTGGCCGCCCCCGAGGCGACCCGGCTCCTGGACCTGGAGCGGCCGGTCGCCCTGCTCCTCGTCGCCGTCCTGCACTTCCTGGAGGACGCGGACGACCCGTACGCCGCCGTCGCCGAGCTGCGCGACGTGCTGGCCCCCGGCAGCCTGCTGGTCCTGACGCACGCCTCGTACGAGGGCATCCCGCTCTCCGAGGAGGTCGCGGCCGGCACCGTGGGCGTCTACCGGGACATCCGCAACCCGCTGGTGATGCGCAGCGGCGAGCAGATCGCCCGCTTCTTCGACGGTTTCGAGCTGATCGAGCCGGGCGTCGTGTCGATGCCGAACTGGCGCCCGGACGGCAGCGAGGAACCGCAGGACGGTGAGGCGCCGGAGGACCCGTACGCGTTCTCCGGCTTCGGCGGAGTGGGACGCAAGGCGTGAGATCCCCGGCCGCGGTGCCTTCCGGCACACCGACCCCGAAGAACGCGGTGCCCGCGCAGGGCGGACGGACCACCGCGCCGCCCACCGGCCCGTCGGCGACGCCGACGGGCCCCGGCGCGCTGCAGAGCGGTCTGGAGGACCGGATCGCCCGGTTCGCGACGATCTGGGGACGCGCGATCTTCCCCGTCACGGCGACCTCGCTGACCCGGGTCGAGTTCGAACAGCACCTCGTGCCGCTCACCCGGACGCTCGTCGAGGCCCTGCACGCCCGGCCCTTCGACGCGAGCGCCGCCCAGCGCGTCGGGGCCGAACTCGTCGCCGTGCACTGCACCGACCCGGAGGCGCTGGCCGGCACGCTCGGCGTGATCGAGTCCTACCTCGTGCTCTACTGCGGGCCCGACGGCTCCGGCGCGGACGGTGCAGAGGAGTACCGGGCCCGGTGCGCGCGGCTCCAGCACGGCATCGCGGCGGGCTTCGCCCGCGCCCTGCGCGAGCGCACCCTCAAGGAGCAGGAGGCCATCGCGCGCTCCGCACTGACCGCCCGCATCGACGCCCAGCAGGCCCTGCACGCCAGCGAGGAACGCTTCCGGGCCGTCTTCGAAGGCGCGGCCATCGGCATCGGCATCGCCGACCTGGAGGGCAACGTCCTGGAGGTCAACGAGGCGCTGCTGCGGATGTTCGGCGGCATGGACGGGCACGTCCGGGGCCGCAACGTCAGCGAGTGGGGACACCCCGACGACACCCCGCACGTCTGGCGCATGTACGGCGAGCTCGTGCGCGGGGAGCGCGAGAGCTACCGCGTCGAGAAGCCGTACTACCGGCACGACGGGACCGTGCTGTGGACCAACCTGACGGTGTCGCTGCTGCGCGACGCCGACGGCGTACCGCAGTACCAGCTGGCCCTGATGGAGGACACCACCGAGCGCCGGCTGCTGAACCTGCGCCTGCGCTACGAGGCGACCCACGACGCACTGACCGGCCTGCCGAACCGGACGCTCTTCTTCGAGCGCCTGGAGAAGGCCCTCGGCGGCTCCGGCCTGCCCGGCGCAGCCGGCCGCTTCGGCCTGTGCTACCTGGACCTGGACGGCTTCAAGGCGGTCAACGACAGCCTCGGCCACTCCGCCGGCGACCGCCTGCTGGTCGAGGTCGCCGACCGGCTGCAGAGCTGCGCGACCGGCCCCGGCGAGGTGGTCGCCCGGCTCGGCGGCGACGAGTTCGTGGCGCTGACCACCGGCTCCGACACCGAGGAGAAGGTGACCGAACTCGCCGTGCGCATCCTGTCCGCCCTGTCCGCGCCGATCCGGATCGAGGGCCGCGAACTGTCGGTGCGCGGCAGCATCGGCATCGTCGAGGGCCCGGCCGGTGAGCGCACCCCGGCGGAAGTGCTGCGCAGCGCCGACATCACCATGTACCGGGCCAAGGCGGCCGGCGGCAACCGCTTCGAGTTCGCCGACGCCGAGGCCGACGCCCGTGCCATCACCCGCCACGGCCTGACCAACGCCCTTCCGGCGGCTCTGGAACGCGGCGAGTTCTTCATCGAGTACCAGCCGCTGGTCCACATGCACGACGGCAGCATCCACGGCGCCGAGGCACTGGTGCGCTGGTCGCACCCCCAGTACGGGGTCCTCGGCCCGGACCGCTTCATCCCGCTCGCCGAGCGGACCGGGCTGATCGTGCCGCTCGGCCGCTGGGTCCTGGAGGAGTCGGTCCGCCAGGCCCGCACCTGGCAGCGCGAGCACGGCGGCTCCTCCCTGCGGATCAACGTCAACCTCTCGCCGACCCAGCTGCACCACCCCGGCCTGGTCGCCGACACGGTGGCGGTCCTGGAGAACTCCGGCCTCGCCCCGGGCGCGCTGTGCCTGGAGGTCACCGAGTCGGCCCTGATCGGCGCCGACGACGAACTCCTGGAACCGCTGCGCCGGCTCGCCGCCCTGGGTGTGGACATCGCCCTCGACGACTTCGGCACGGGCTATTCGAATCTGGCGAACCTGCGACGCCTGCCCGTCAGCGTGCTGAAACTGGACCGCTCCTTCACCAAGGGGATGCAGCAGCAACCCGCCAACCCCGTCGACGTCAAGATCGTCGAAGGCATCGTGGCCCTGGCCCACAGCCTCGAACTCGCCGTCACCGTCGAGGGCGTGGAGACCGGCGCCCAGGCTGCACAGCTGCGCGACCTCGGCTGCGACACCGCCCAGGGCTGGTACTACGCCCGCCCGGGAGCCCCCGACCGCATCCACATGCTCTCCCTCTCGGACGCCGTACCCACTCCTTCCTGACGTCCTTCCAGCCGCCCGCCCCGCCGCACGGCCGGACCCGATCGGAGCCCGACCGGGACCCCGGGGCGGCCCGGCGGCGGGCGCCCGTCAGTCCAGCCCGGCCTCCGTCCCCACGCCCGGCGTCCGGACGGCCGCCACGACCCGCTCGTACCGCCGCGCCGTGTCGGCCAGTACCTCGGCGGCCACCGGCAGCCGCTCTGCCTGGTATGCGTCGAGCCCTTCCTGCCCGGCGTCCCCGGCGAGGGCGGCGGCCAGCGTTCGGCCCAGCGCCGCCGCGTCCTGGATGCCGGTGTTCATGCCCAGCCCGCCGGCTATCGGGTGGACGTGCGCGGCGTCCCCGGCAAGGAAGACCCGGCCCTCGCGTATCCGGGTGGCCATACGGACGTTGACCCGCCAGGCGGAGAGCCAGGTGGGATCCGCGAGCCGGATGCCCGGCATCCGGGCATGCCGGTCGAAGAGCCGCTGGAAGCTCTCCAGCGAAGGCGGCAGCAGCTCGCCCCGCTCGCCCTGCTCGGGCGACGCCTGGAGCTGGAAGGTGTCCGTCCCCGGCATCGGGCAAAGCAGTATCCCGCCGCCTTGCGACGTGAACCACTGGTGCCAGAAGTCCCGGCTGAGCCCGGGAGCCCTGACATCGCCGAGGACCATGGCGGGCTCCTCCTCCCCGCTCCCCTCGAAGGGAATGCCAAGGAGCTTCCGCGTGGTGCTGTGCCCGCCGTCGCACCCGGCGAGATAGCCGGCTCCGATCACGCTGCCGTCCGCCAGCTCCGCGCGAATCCCCGCCGCGTCCTGGGTGATTCCGGTCAGCTCGGCCCCGTACTCGACCCGTACGCCCAGTACGGCGAGCCGCTCGCGCAGCGCCTCCTCGATCTGCCACTGCCCTATCAGCAGGCCGCCGGCCACGGGAGTGTCGTTGACGTGTGCTCCGTCGAAGTACTTGCGCAGGACCACGCCGCTGTTGCCGATGGCCGTCAGGGGACGGGCCACGCCGAGCTCTTCGAAGACCTCAAGGCTGCTGGGCTGGAGCCCCTTGCCCCGGGACTCGCGGTGTGGGGCGGCCCGCCGGTCGATCACGCGC
This sequence comes from Streptomyces sp. NPDC044571, assembly GCF_040647115.1. NCBI lineage: Bacteria > Bacillati > Actinomycetota > Actinomycetes > Kitasatosporales > Streptomycetaceae > Streptomyces > Streptomyces sp. NPDC044571. Next base: position 28,152 of record NZ_JBEZBN010000040.1, on the reverse strand, counting down.
ACGGCCGCCCCCCGCAGGGCGAGGGTGCACGCCAGGGTCAGTCCCGTGGGGCCGGAGCCCGCGATCAGTACGTCGGTCATCGGATGTCCTCTCCTCGTCGATGTCTCAAGGAAAGCGGTTGTCGAGAGAAAACGCAACCCGGTTAAGAAAATGACTCGGTCACTCGTTCGTGGTACGCTTGCGGCCATGGAGAACGTGACCGGTCTGCGCGAGAACAAGAAGCTCCGCACGCGCCGCCAGTTGGCGGCCACGGCGCTGGAGCTCTTCCTGGAGCGGGGCTTCGATGCGGTGTCCGTCGCGGATGTCGCGGCGGCGGCCGAGGTCTCCAAACCCACCCTCTTCCGTTACTTCCCGAGCAAGGAGGACCTGGTCCTCGACCGCTTCGCCGACCACCAGGACGAGGTGGCGCGCATCGTCCGCCAACGCGCCGCCGGACAGACGCCCCTGGGTGCCGTGCGCGCGCACTTCCTGGCGGCGCTGGCCGAGCGGGATCCGATCGCCGGACTCTGCGACCATCCGAACGTGATCGCGTTCGTGCGGCTGGTGTACTCCACGGCGAGCCTGGAAACGCGGCTCGCCCACTACACGGCCCGGGAGGTGGAGCTGCTCGCGGCGGTGCTCGAAGAGGAGTCGGTGGAGCCTCTCGCGGCCCGCCTCGCGGCCATGCACCTGGTGGCGGTCCGTCACGAGCTGGGCCGGGAGAACTGGCGCCGCATCGAAGCCGGCCTGACCGCCGACGAAGCCCACCCGGCCGCCGTCGCGGACGCGGACCGGGCCTTCGGAATGCTCGCCGAAGGCCTCGACCACGCCCTACCGGCACGCAAGGCCTGACGGCGCCCGCCGCCGGCCCGGCGGCCCGACGGCCCCGGCCGGGCCGAGCCGGGTGGGTCTCCCGGCTGGGTCGCTGGGTCAGCTGCGCGGCTGGGCCCGGGGCGGACCCGTGGGCCGGGCGGACTGGGTAGGCCGGCTATCCCGGTAATGCGGGCCGAGCGGCCAGATGCCCCGGATGACCGCCCGGGCCGCCCGGACCAGGCGCACGCGCCAGACGGCGTGGTCCGGGGTGTCGGTAGCGGATCCGGCGCAGGGCCGGGCAACGTGCCCCCCCACGGCCCTGGCGGCGCAGGCGCACCAGGCGTATCTGCCAGTGTGGTCCGGGGTGCCCGTGGCGGACCAGGGCGCGCGGACGGCCGGTTGGCCCGGCGGACCCTGCGGACCGGCTGCGCAGCGCGGCCTAGCGGTCAGGTGCACCAAGGAGGCTGGCCGGGCAGCGTGGCCCGGTGGCGGTGGCGGACTACATGCACCGGTCGGACGGTGTGGCCCGGGGTGGACGTGGCGGACCCGGCTCACCGGGCGGGCAGCGTGACCGGGCCGACCGGCCGAGCCGTGAGGCCCAGATGGCCTTGGCGCACTCGGGCGGACCGGGTTACCGGCGTGGCTCTGGCGGATCGCCCGGACAGGGCGCACCTGTCGGACCCGTCGGACGGCATGGCCCGGGTTGTCCGGGGTGCCCGTGGCGGACCACCGCTCCAGGCGGCCAGGCGGCCAGGCGCGCCCTGGGACTGGCCTGCCGGCGTGGCTCTGGTGGACCGCCCGGCCAAGGTGCTCCTGCCGGACCGGCCGGACAGCGTGGCCTGGGGTGGCGGACCTGGCGCACCGGCCGTTCCGCTCGGACGGTGTGGCCCAGGCGGCAAAGTGCACCGGCCGAACGGCGTGGCCCGGGTTCGTCCGGGGTGCCCGTGTCGGATCAGGCGCGCCGGGCGGGCAGCGTGGCCGTGCGGCTCTGGCGGACCGGCCGGGCAGTGCCGCCACGTGGCCAGGCGCACCCGGGCGGGACCGGCCTGCCGGCGTGGCTCCGGCGGACCGCCCGGACAGGGCGCATCTGCCGGACCGGTCGGGCAGCGTGCCCCAGGTGGCGGTGACGGACCTACCGCACAGGCCGGACCGGTCGGACGGTGCGGCTCAGGCGACCGGGTCCACGGTCGGACGGCGTGGCCCGGGTTGTCCGGGGTGCCCGAGGCGGATCAAGTGCATCCGTCGGACGGTGTGGCCCGGTGGCTCGGGCGGCGCAGGCGCACCGGGGCCGGGCAGCGTGGCCTTGCGGACCCTCCGGACGGGCTGGGAAGTGCGGGCCGGTCGGACCAGGCGCCCCGAGGCGGCCGGGGTAACCCCGCGGACCGGTCGGGCAACGTGGCCAAAGCCACCATCTGCCCAGGCGAGCCAGGCGACCCAGGCGACCCAGGTGGCCAGGCGCACCAGGGGGTTTGGCCGGGCAGTGTGGCGCCGGCGGACCTGGCCCGACAGGGGCACCGGTCGGCCTGGCTGGGCTCCGCGGGCGCGAAGCTGCCCCGCGGCCCAGGCGGCCAGGCGCACCACCCAGGTCGGCGGGCGGTGTGGCGCCGGCGGACCCGGCCCGGGAGGGTGCACCGTCGGGCCGGCCGGGCACCGCGGCCGAGGCGGCCGAAGCTCGCCCCGCCCAGGCGGCCCCGCGGCCCAGGCCGCCCAGGCCGCCCAGCCGCCCAGCGGCCCGCGCCCGCACCGCTGTGCGTCAGTCCAGGAGCATGCGGCGCAGTTCGCGGGCCGCGCGGGGGGGAGCTACGTCCGTGCGGTGGGCCAGGGCGATCGTGCGGCGCAAGGGGGAGCCCGCCAGGGGCGTCGCGCGCAGGCCCGGCCCCGCGTGTTCGACGACCATCGCCGGGACCACCGCCACCCCCAGCCCCGCCCGGACGAAGCCCAGGACGGCGTCCATCTCCCCGCCCTCCACCGTGAACACCGGCTCGAAACCCTCCGCCCGGCAGGCGGCCATCGTCAGGTCCCGCAGGTCGTAGCCGTGGCGGAACATCACCATCGGCTCGTCCCGCAGCGCCGACACGGTGAGCGGCCCGCCGCCCGCCGGGGGCGGCAGCTGCGCCGAGGACACCACCACCAGGTCCTCCGTCAGCAGCTCCACCGTGGTCAGCGCCGGAGCCGAGGGCGGCAGCGGCAGGGCGATCAGCGCCAGGTCCAGGGCCCCGCGCGCGAGCTCCCGTACGAGGTCCAGCGAACCGCTCTCCTCGATCAGCAGCTCGATCCCCGGATGCGCGGTGTGGAAGGCCCGCAGCACATCGGGCAGCAGGCCCGTGCACACGCTCGGCGTGGCCCCCAGCCGGATCCGCCCGCGCCGCAGCTGCGCCAGCTCCTGCACCTCCAGCCGCGCGGTGTCCGCGTCGGCCAGGATCCGCCGGGCCAGGGGCAGCAGCGCCTCACCCGCATCCGTGAGCGTGATGTTCCCCCGTGCCCGGCTGAACAGCTCGGCCCCCAGCTCCCGTTCGAGCGCCTTGATCTGCTGGGAGAGCGAGGGCTGGGCCACGTGCACCCGCTCCGCTGCCCGGGTGAAGTGCCGGGTCTCGGCGACCGCCACGAAATAGAGGAGCTGCTGGAACTGCATCTCCCCAGCATACGCCGCTGAATAGGGAAACCCTATCGAGATCAGCACCATCATGTCTTGGACCTCTCGCCCCTTGGTCCCTACCGTCGACGACATGGCTCTGGCAACCCGGACGGGCCGACGGCCGTCCACCCCGCGCATGCTCTGGGACTCCACCGTCGGCAAGAAGGCCGTCATGGCGGTCTCCGGGTTGATCATGCTCGGGTACCTGGTCGTCCACATGATGGGCAACCTCAAGATCTTCTTCGGGCCCGAGGAGTTCAACGCCTACGCGCACTGGCTCCGGCACATGGGCGAACCGTTCCTGCACAGCCACTGGGGCCTGTGGGCGGCCCGCGTCGTCCTGCTGGCCTCCGTGCTCGCCCACGGCGTGTCCGCGTACCAGCTCAGCCGGCGGGACATCAAGGCGCGGCCCGTGAAGTACGCCCACAAGCGCCGCCGCGCCGGCTACGCCACCCGCACCATGCGCTGGGGCGGCATCATCCTCGCGCTGTTCATCGTCTGGCACCTGCTCGACCTCACCACGCTCACCGTCAACGAGCGCGCATGGGCCGGCCACCCGTACCAGAACGTCCTCGCCACCTTCTCCACCTGGTACGGCAACACGATCTACCTCATCGCCATGGCCGCCCTCGGCCTGCACGTCCGGCACGGCTTCTGGAGCGCCGCCCAGACCCTCGGCGCGGGCAACGCCCGCCGCGACCGGGCCCTGAAGTTCCTCGCCAACGCCCTGGCCCTCGTCCTGTTCGCGGGCTTCGTCTCCGTGCCCGTCGCCGTCATGACCGGAGTGGTGAGCTGACCATGAGCAACGACTACGCCCGCTACACCACCGGCGAGCCCCTCGCCGACACCAAGGCCCCCGCCGGCCCCATCGCCGAGCGCTGGGACCGCCGCCGCTTCGAGGCCAGGCTGGTCAACCCGGCCAACCGCCGCAAGCACACCGTGATCGTCGTCGGCACCGGCCTGGCGGGCGGTGCCGCCGGCGCGACCCTCGCCGAGCAGGGCTACCACGTGGTCCAGTTCTGCTACAGCGACTCACCGCGCCGCGCCCACTCCATCGCCGCCCAGGGCGGCATCAACGCCGCCAAGAACTACCGCAACGACGGAGACTCCGTCCACCGCCTCTTCTACGACACCGTCAAGGGCGGCGACTTCCGGGCCCGCGAGTCCAACGTCCACCGCCTCGCCCAGATCTCCGTCGAGATCATCGACCAGTGCGTGGCCCAGGGCGTCCCCTTCGCCCGCGAGTACGGCGGCCTCCTCGACACCCGCTCCTTCGGCGGCGTCCAGGTCTCCCGCACCTTCTACGCCCGCGGCCAGACGGGCCAGCAGCTCCTGCTCGGCGCCTACCAGGCGCTCTCGCGGCAGATCGCCGCCGGCAACGTGGAGATGCACGCCCGCACGGAGATGCTCGACCTGATCACCGTCGACGGAGTCGCCCGCGGCATCGTCGCCCGCGACCTGATCACCGGCAGGATCAGCACGTACTACGCCGACGCGGTGGTCCTGGCGACCGGCGGCTACGGCAACGTCTTCTACCTCTCCACCAATGCCATGAACTCCAACGCGACCGCCATCTGGCGGGCGCACCGGCGCGGCGCCTACTTCGCCAACCCCTGCTTCACCCAGATCCACCCCACTTGCATCCCGCGCACCGGCGACCACCAGTCCAAGCTCACCCTGATGAGCGAGTCCCTGCGCAACGACGGCCGCATCTGGGTCCCCAAGGCCAAGGGCGACACCCGTCCCGCCGCCGAGATCCCCGAGGAGGAGCGCGACTACTACCTGGAGCGGATCTACCCCTCCTTCGGCAACCTCGTACCCCGCGACATCGCCTCCCGCGCCGCCAAGAACGTCTGCGACGAGGGCCGCGGCGTCGGCCCCGGCGGCCAGGGCGTCTACCTCGACTTCGCCGACGCCATCCGCCGCATGGGCCGGGACAAGGTCGCCGAGAAGTACGGCAACCTCTTCGAGATGTACGAGCGGATCACCGCGGAGGACCCGTACGAGGTCCCCATGCGGATCTACCCCGCCGTGCACTACACGATGGGCGGCCTGTGGGTCGACTACGACCTCCAGACCACCATCCCGGGCCTCTTCGCGATCGGCGAGGCCAACTTCTCCGACCACGGAGCCAACCGCCTCGGCGCCTCCGCCCTCATGCAGGGCCTCGGCGACGGCTACTTCGTGCTCCCCTCCACCATCAACGACTACCTGGCCCGCCACCCGCACCGGGACGAGGTCGACGACAGCCACCCCGAGGCCGCGGCCGCCGTCCGCGAGACCCGCGACTGCCTCGCGAAGCTGCTCGCCGTCGACGGCGACCGCACCCCCGACTCCTTCCACCGCGAGATCGGCGAGCTCATGTGGGAGTACTGCGGCATGTCCCGCACCGACGCCGGTCTGCGCAAGGCCCTCGACCGGATCCCGCAGATCCGCGAGGAGTTCTGGCGGCGGATCAAGGTCCCGGGCAGCGGCGAGGCGTTCAACCAGTCCCTGGAGAAGGCCAACCGCGTCGTCGACTACCTGGAACTCGCCGAGCTGATGTGCCTCGACGCCCTCCACCGCGCCGAGTCCTGCGGCGGCCACTTCCGCGAGGAGTCCCAGACCTCGGACGGCGAGGCCGCCCGCCGCGACGAGGAGTTCGGCTACGCCGCCGCCTGGGAGTACCAGGGCACCGGCGCCGCCCCCGTCCTGCACAAGGAAGACCTCGTCTTCGAGTACGTCCACCCCACCCAGCGGAGCTACGCATGAAGCTCACCCTGCGCGTCTGGCGCCAGCAGAACGCCGACGCCCCCGGCGCCATGGCCTCCTACGAGGTCGACGGCATCTCGAAGGACATGTCCTTCCTGGAGATGCTCGACACCCTCAACGAGGACCTCATCCTGCGCGGCGAGGACCCCGTCGCCTTCGACCACGACTGCCGCGAGGGCATCTGCGGCGCCTGCAGCCTGGTGATCAACGGCGACGCCCACGGCCCGGAGCGCACCACCACCTGCCAGCTCCACATGCGTTCCTTCGCCGACGGCGACACCATCGACGTCGAGCCGTGGCGCGCCTCCGCCTTCCCGGTGGTCAAGGACCTCGTCGTGGACCGCAGCGCCTTCGACCGGATCATCCAGGCCGGCGGTTACATCACCGCCCCGACCGGCTCGGCCCCCGAGGCGCACGCCACCGCCGTGCCCAAGGCGGACGCCGACCACGCCTTCGAACACGCCGAGTGCATCGGCTGCGGGGCATGCGTGGCCGCCTGCCCCAACGGTTCCGCGATGCTCTTCACCTCCGCCAAGATCAACCACCTGAACGTGCTGCCGCAGGGCTCGCCCGAGCGGGAGACCCGCGTGCTCGACATGGTGGCCACGATGGACGGCGAGGGCTTCGGCGGCTGCACCCTGACCGGCGAATGCGCCACGGCCTGCCCGAAGGGCATCCCGCTGCCATCCATCGCCGCCATGAACAAGGAGTGGCTGCGCGCGGTCCGCAAGCACGGGGGCGGAAGCTGAGAAGTGCCTGTGAGAGTCGAACGGCAGCTCCCAGGCCCTTGCGTGAAAAATGAACCAAAGGAAAGGTGGGGGTGAACGAGGCATCCGCCCCTGCCCGCCGGACACCACCCTCCCTTCGCACCGGGTGAGGTCCACAACCTCGGGTGCCGCACGCCGGCGCCGTCACGCGAGGTCGTCCATGCAGGGCATGTCCCGTCTTCCCCTCCCCTTCGGCCTGCGCCGGATCGTACGGACGCTGCGCAAGCCGGGCGCTGTGCCGGGGCAACCGGGCGCCGCCCGACGCGAGCGCATCGAGGCCGCCCTGCGGGGCGAAGGCGGGCCGCAGGGGGAGGGCGGGCCGGCGGCGACTCGCCGCTCGCGCGAGGACGAGCTGCTGGAGCGGCTGCCCGGCCTGGTCCGCCACCGGGGCCGGATCACGCGGGTGCGCGACGACATGCTGCCCGCCGATGCCAGGGACGCCAACCTGCTGGCGGTGGCCGAGGCCCTCGAAGCCGCCGCCGTCCCCTACGGACTGGTGCCCGACGGCGGTCTCACCCACCGGGTGGCGATCGCCCCGGAGGACCGCGCCGCCGCACTGAAGGCCTGCGCCGTCGCCTTCGCCGGCCTCCCGGTCTACGCCTGCCTCCTCGGAGACGGAGGCGGAGGCGGACTTGGGGACGGGGACGGGGACGGAGACGGAGACGGGGACCGCCACGGAGCCGGCGGCGGCGACCTGGGGGAGGTGCTCGCCGAAGCCCTTCCCGACGCGGTCGAAGCCGCCGAGGCCGAGGACGCGTACGCCCGCGGCGCCGACGCCGCCCCGCCGAGGGTCAAGGGTCTGCGGCTCCACCAGCCCGTCACCACCTCCGGCCGTACCCTGACCTACGGCCCCGACACCGGGTGCGACCTGGAGTTCTGGGAAGCCCCAGGATCCGGCACCGGCGCCATGGCCGGCCTGCGCGAAACCCCGTACGGCTGGTGGGTGCCCTCCCTCGAAGCCACCGCCACCACCCGCGTCGGCGACCGCGACCTGCCCGTCGTCGACGCCTTCGCGGGCCGCTTTCCCGACGACATCGACTTCGCCGTCGACGCCGTGATCACCTGGGTGGACGCCGCAGACCCCGCCTGGCGCCGCCGCCGCGACCGGGCCGCGGCCGCCGGATCCGCCACCGGGGCCGTCGTCGACCACGCCGACAACCGCTACCGGGACCGGGGCGAGCTCCGCTACTGCCTGCGCTCCATCGCGGCCCACGCCCCGTGGATCCGGCACGTCTTCCTCGTCACCGACGACCAGACCCCGCCGTGGCTCGCCACCGAGCACCCCCGGCTCACCGTCGTGGACCACCGCGAGCTGTTCGCCGACCCCGCCGCCCTCCCGGTCTTCAACTCGCACGCCATCGAGAGCCAGCTGCACCGCATCCCCGGCCTTGCCGAGCACTTCCTGTACTTCAACGACGACATCTTCCTCGGTCGCCCCCAGCGCCCGCAGCAGTACTTCCTCGCCTCGGGCCTGCCCAAGGTGTTCCACGACTGGCGGGCCGTGGCCCCCAGCGCCCCCTGCGCCGAAGACGACGTCTTCACCGCGTCCCAGAAGGCCACCCGGCAGGCCGTGGAACTGGTCGCCGACCGCACCTACCCGCACATCCTGGCCCACACCCCCTACGCCCTCAGCCGCTCCCTCTTCGCCCACGTCGAGGAACGGCTGCCCGGCCGGCTCGGCGCCACCAGCCGCTCCGTCTTCCGCAGCGCCGCCGACCTCGCCCCGGTCACGCTCGCCGCCCACCTGGCCCTCGCCGACGGCCGGGCCGTGGAGGGCGAACTCCGCCACGCCTACGTCAGTACCAGCCGGGCCGACGCCCTCGAACGACTCCGGGACCTGGCCGCCGAACGCCGGGCCGACGCCTTCTGCCTCGCCGACGACGACGCCGGGGCCGACCTCAGCCCCCAAGAGCAGCAGCACGCCCTCGCCGCCTTCCTGGAGGCCTACTTCCCGGTGCCCTCCCCCTACGAGCACCCCGATCCGACCGGCTGACCGGTTGACCGGTTGACGGGGCTGATGCGGACCAGGCCGAGCCGCCCGCCCTCGCCGCGCCGGCCGTCCGTCCGCGTCGCCCATCCATCCGCCCCGGCCGCCCCAGTGATCGGCCGACCGGGCGCTCGTGCGACCGTACGCCGCGCCGCGGCCCGGCCGGATCCGGCTCATGGGAGACAGTGGGCCCCATGCCACACGCCCCCGCCGGGTCCGGGCCACGCCGCCGAACCGTACTGGCCGCCGCCGCCCTCGCCCCGCTCGCCGTGGCCGGCTGCTCGGCGCAGAACCACCCCCGCACCCCCGCCCCCGGCCCGTCCGGCACGCCCAAGGACGCCCTGCTCCTGCTCATCCGGCATGCGGAGAAGCCGTACGCCGGAGACATTGGCGAGGACGCGCAGGGCAACGAGGACCCCGGATCCCTCGCGGGGCGCGGCCGGCGCCGGGCCGGGGAACTCCACCGCCTCTTCCTGCCGCCAGGCGGCTCCTCACTGCCACGCCCCGCCGTCGTCTTCGCGGCCGGCGGACCGGCCGGGGCCCCCGGCCGCTGTCGGCAGACGGTGCAGGCGCTGGCCAGCTCCCTGAAGACCCCCGTGCGCGCCGAGTTCGCGGTCGGCGCCGAAACGGCCCTGGCGCGCGCCGCGCTGGCCGCCGCGATGCCCGTCCTCGTCTGCTGGGAGCACACCGGCATGCCCCGGCTGATCCGGGCCATCGGAGCCGACCAGGTGCTCGGCGTCCCCGCCGCCTGGCCCGACCGCTACGACCTGGTGTGGGTCTTCACCCGCAGACAGGGCCGCTGGAGCTTCCGCGAACTCGCCCAACATCTGCTCCCCGGGGACGCGTAGCCGGGCCGGCGGCCGTACCCACGACAGGCCGTACCCGCGGCAGAAGGGTGCAGCACATGCACGGTGTCGAGGACACGCACGGTGGCGCGCCGGCGGGATCGGCCGGCCGGCGGGACCTGCGCGGCACGCTGCTGTGGTGGGGACCGCGGATGCTGTTCGTCGCGGGTGCCGTGTTCCTCGTCGTGGAGTCGAGCCGTGGAGTGCCGCTTCCGGAGCTGTACCTGGCTCTGGGCTTCTTCGGCCTGTGCAGTGCCGTCTTCGTCGGACGACAGCTGGGGTTCGGGCACGAGCGGGCCCCCGGCGAGCGGGCCCCGCGCTGGCTGATCCGGGCGGCCGCCCTGCTGAGCACGGCCGGAGTGGCCGTCCTCGTCGTCCACGCGGCGGTGGCGGAGGGGGACGCCCTGCCGCTCGTGGGGTCGGTTCTGCTGCTGCTCGGCCTGGGCTGGTTCGTCGAAGCGTGGCGGGGAGCCGGACCGGGCCGCCCGAGCAGGGCCCTGCTGCCGTGGGGCACGGCCCTGATGGTGGTGACCGCGCTGACGGCGGCCCTCGCAGGCCTCCTGCTGCCCCGGGCGAAGGGCGGTCTCTACGTCGCCCTGCTCATCGCCCTCGGCGTGGCCCTCTTCGTGTTCCTCCCGCTGGGCCTCAACCTCCTGTCCGAGTGGGGCGTACGCCGACTGCGCAGCCGGCGGTCCGCCGCGGGGACCGGAGCCGGAATCGGCGCCGTCGGGATCCTCGGCCTCGTCGTGATCGTCGCGGTCGCCCTGTCCTGCGTATGGCTCGTGCGCCGGGACTGGATGCTGGCCGCGGTCCTCGTCGCGGCGGCGCTGCTCCTGCTGCCGGCCGTCGTCTCCAACACGCACGCCGATGTCGCCCTCGTACTCGCGGCGCTCTGCCTGCTCGCGGCGGCACCCCCGGAGCATCCGGCGCCGCCCGACGCCGCCGGAGGGCAGCGGGTCCTCGTGGCGCTCGGCGACTCCTACATGTCGGGTGAGGGGGCGAGCAGCTACTTCCGGGGAACCGACGACGGCGGCCGCAACGAATGCCGGCGCTCACCCTCCGCCTACGCCGTGGGACTCGCCAGCGGCCGGCGGTTCGACCGCATGGTGTTCCTCGCGTGCTCCGGCGCGCGGACCTACAACCTCAACCCGGCATCGGCTCCCGGCCCCTCCCGAGCACAACCGGGCGAGCGGGGCACCCAGATCGACCGACTGCGGCGTCAGCCAACCCCGTTCCACCCGGCCCTCGTCATCGTCACGGTGGGTGGCAACGACGCCGGCTTCGCCATCCTGGGAGAGGCGTGCCTGGCACCCGGCGACTGCCGGACCCAGAAGCCCGCGTTCGTGAACAACCTGCCGAAAGTCCGCCGGGACCTCATCGCGACCTACCGGTCACTGCGCAAGGCCCTGCCCGCCGACGTGCCCGTCGTGGCCGTGCCCTACCCCCAGCCGATCGCCGCGGCCGGCAGCTGCACCGGAGTGGCCCTGACGGAGGGCGAGCGCGACTTCATCCGCACGTTCGTCGAGCAGCTCGACACCACCATGCGCGAAGCCGCCGACCGAGCGGGCGTCACCTACATGGCCGAGATGAAGGACAGCCTCGCGACACACCGGCTCCAGCTGTGCGAGCGGAGGAAAGGAGCCGCCGGAATCAACTTCGTGGACATCGAGACGGTCAACGGGCTGGCAGCACAGCGCTTCAGCCCCGCCAAGTGGCTCCACAACAGCCTGCACCCGAACGAGCGCGGCCACGCCGCCATGCAGGACACCTTCACCACCTGGCTGGACTCCCACCCCGAGCTCCTGCCGCCCGCCCCGACGGGCCGCGAACAGGCCGCGGGCGCCGTCGCCGCGGCGGAGCCCGAGCCGCTGTGCGGCATGACCTACCAAGCGGCGAACGCGCACTGCCGGGTCCTGATCCGGGCCTGGGAGCTGGAGCAGGTCCGCAGCCGGTGGCCCTGGCTGCTGCTCGTGCTGTGCGCACTGGCCGTCCTGTGGGCCGCGAGCATCGCCGCCTTCAGCCTGCTCCCCGCAACCGGACGGTCCTACCCGGCTCCCCCCGCCAGCGCGCGGGCGAGGTAGGGGGCGGTGCGGCTCGCCGCGGAACGGGCCACCCGCTCGGGGGGACCCGAGGCGACGACCCGGCCGCCCTCGGCGCCGCCGCCCGGGCCCAGGTCCACGACCCAGTCCGCGCCGGCCACCACCTCCATGTCGTGCTCGACGACCACCACCGAGTGCCCGGCGTCCACCAGCCCGTGCAGCTGCCGCAGCAGCACCCGCACGTCGGCCGGATGCAACCCCGTCGTCGGCTCGTCCAACAGGTACAGGGTGTGGTCGTGGCGCAGCCTCTGCAGCTCCGTCGCGAGCTTGATCCGCTGCGCCTCGCCGCCCGACAGCTCCGTCGCGGGCTGCCCGAGCCGCAGGTAGCCCAGCCCGATGTCCTCCAGCGCCCTCAGGCTGCGCACCGCCGCCGGAACCTCCGCGAAGAAGGGGAGGGCGGACTCCACCGTCAGCGACAGCACCTCCGCGATGTTCAGCCCCTCGTACCGGACCTCAAGCGTCTCCGGGTTGTACCGGGCGCCCCCGCAGTCCGGGCACGGCGCGTACGTACTCGGCAGGAACAGCAGCTCCACCGAGACGAAGCCCTCGCCCTGACAGGTCTCACACCGGCCGCCCGCCACGTTGAAGGAGAACCGGCCCGCCTTCCAGCCGCGCGCCCGCGCCTGCGGGGCCGCCGTGAACAGCCTGCGCACCACGTCGAACAGCCCGGTGTAGGTGGCCAGGTTGGACCGCGGGGTCCGGCCGATCGGCTTCTGGTCCACCTCCACCAGCCGCCGCACCGGGAACCGTGCGTCCGCGAGCCGCTCCCCGACCTCCCGGGCGAGCACCCGGCCCACCAGCGTCGACTTGCCGGACCCGGACACCCCCGTCACCGCGGTGAACACGCCGAGCGGGAACTCCGCGTCCACGTCCCGCAGGTTGTGCAGATCGGCACCGCTGATCCGGACGGACCCCGTCGGCTGCCGGACCCGCCGCGGGCCGGCCGCTTCGGGGACGGCGAACAGGTGCCTCGCCGTCGCCGACTCCCGTACGCCGCCCAGCGCGTCCGGGGGCCCGCTGTGGAGCACCTGCCCGCCGTGCTCCCCGGCCAGCGGCCCCACGTCCACCAGCCAGTCCGCGTGCCGTACGACGTCCAGGTCGTGCTCCACCACGAACACCGTGTTCCCGGCCGCCTTGAGCCGGTCCAGTACCGTCAGCAGGGCCTCCGTGTCGGCCGGATGCAGCCCCGCCGACGGCTCGTCCAACACGTACACCACCCCGAACAGCCCGGACCGCAGCTGCGTCGCCAGCCGCAACCGCTGCAGCTCGCCCGCCGACAGGGTCGGTGCGCTGCGGTCCAGGCTCAGGTAGCCGAGCCCCAGCTCCACGACGGGCCCGATCCGTGCGCGCAGGTCCTCGGCCAGGACCCGGGCCGCCTCACCGGCCGGAGCCGTCTCGGCCAGAAGGGTGTCCAGCGCCGTCAGCGGCAGCGCCGCCAGCTCCGCGATGCTGCGCCCGGCGAAGGTCACGGCCAGCGCCTCCGGCCGCAGCCGCCGGCCCCCGCACGCCGGGCAGGGGGAATCGGTGAGGAACCGCTCGGCACGGGCCCGCAGGGTGGCGCTCTTGCTGTCCGAGAAGGTCCGCATGACGTAGCGGTGGGCGCTCATGTACGTGCCCTGGTACGGCCGTTGGATCCGGTCGGCGTCCCGCACCGGATGCACGGTGACCACCGGCTGCTCCTCGGTGAACAGGATCCACTCGCGGTCCTTCTGCGCGAGCTCCTGCCACGGCGCGTCCACGTCGTGGCCGAGCGCTTCCAGGATGTCCCGGAGGTTCTTGCCCTGCCAGGCACCCGGCCAGGCGGCGATGGCGCCCTGGCGGATCGACAGCCGCGGGTCGGGGACGAGGAGTTCCTCGCTGGTGCGGTGGATCCGGCCGAGCCCGTGGCAGGAGGGGCAGGCGCCGGCGGCGGTGTTGGGGGAGAAGGCGTCGGAGTCGAGCCGCTCGGCCCCCGGGGGATAGGTTCCGGCCCGGGAGTACAGCATCCGCAGGGAGTTGGACAGCAGCGTCACCGTGCCGACCGAGGACCGCGAACCGGGGGAGGAGCGGCGCTGTTCCAGCGAGACCGCGGGCGGCAGACCCGTGACGGAGTCCACCTTCGGGGCGCCGATCTGGTGGATGAGGCGCCGGGCGTACGGGGCCACCGACTCGAAGTACCGGCGCTGGGCCTCCGCGTACAGCGTGCCGAAGGCCAGTGAGCTCTTGCCGGATCCGGAGACCCCGCTGAACACGGTCAGGGCGTCGCGCGGGATGTCCACGTCGACGCCCCGCAGGTTGTTCTCCCGGGCGCCGCGCACGCGGACGAAGGGGTCGAGGGCGGCGGTCGCGGCCGGAGCCGTGGCCGGTGGCTCGGTGGAGTGGTGCATTCGCCCCAGTTTACGTGCGCGGACGGCGGCATCCGCGCCCGCCGGCACGAATCGGAGTACGCCCTGCCGCCCCGCCGGCATGAACCGGCGGCCGCCGGGCAGCCGCACCGCGGGGAGGAAGGAGTCGGCCATGGGCGAGCCGCTGATCGAACGCCTCCTGGACCGGTACGGCGAGACGCACGCGCAGGAGGCCGGCATCCGGCTGCGCGACACGCCCGCGCCGCTCTACCAGCTGCTGGTCCTCTGCCTGCTCTGCTCGACCCGGATCCGGGCCGACATCGCCGTCGCCGCCGCCCGGGAACTGTACGCGGCAGGCCTGCGCACCCCGCGCGAGATGGCCCGGGCCTCCTGGCAGGAGCGGGTGGACGCCCTCGGGCGGGCCCACTACCGGCGGTACGACGAAAGCACCTCCACGGCCCTCGGGGCGGGCGCAGAACTGCTGGGGGAACGGTACGGCGGCGACCTGCGGAGGCTGCGCAAGGAGGCGGACGGGGACCCGCGCCGGGTGCGTGAGCTGCTGCAGGAGTTCCCGCGGATCGGCCCGGTCGGCGCCGACATCTTCTGCCGCGAGGCACAGGGGCTGTGGCCCGAGCTGCGCCCCGCCTTCGACCGGCGCGCCAGGGACGCCGCGGGCCTGCTCGGCCTGCCCCGCACGGCCGGGCGACTCGCCGACCTCGTCGAGGGCGCCGAGCTGCCGAGGCTCGCAGCGGCCCTCGTACGTGCGAAGTCGGCCGGGAAGGACGAGCTCCAGCAGCTGCGCCAGGGCGGCTGACCCGGCGGGGCCGTGCCCTCAGGCCGTACCGGGCAGGCCGCAGAGGCGGGCCAGGCGGGTGAGGGAGTCCAGGAGGGCGGCCCTGTCGTACGTGGAGGTGGTGACCAGCAGTTCGTCCGCGCCGGTCAGCTCCGCGACCTCGGCCAGTTCCGCCGCGACCTGCTCCTCGGTGCCGTGGATGTGCCCGCCGAGCGCGCCCTCGTACAGCTCCCGCTCCTTGGAGGTCATCTCCAGGGCCTCCACCTCCTGCGCCGGGCGCAGCGGCGGGAAGCTGCCCCGGGTGCGGGAGTGCGCGAGCGCCCACGCCTCCGGCACCAGGATCCGCCGGGCCTCCTCCGCGGTGGCGGCGACCGCGACCGTCCCGGAGACGACGACGTACGGCTCCGCGCCCCGGGACGAGGGCCGGAACTCCTTGCGGTACCGCTCGACGATGTCCGCCACCCGGTCCCGGGTCCGCAGATCGCCCACCACCAGCGGCAGCCCGGTCCGGGCCGCGATGCCCGCCCCCTCCCCGGTGGCCAGCACGTACGCCGGGATCCGCAGCCCCTCCGCCGGGCGGGCGTGCACCTGCGGGTGCGCCTGCTGGGTGCCGTCCACCCAGCCGAGCAGCTCGGTCAGCTGCTCCTCGAAGCGGTCGGCGTCCTCGGTGTCCCGGCCCAGCGCCCGCCGGATCCCGCCGGTGAAGCCGACGGAGCGGCCCAGGCCCATGTCGATCCGGCCGGGGAAGAGGGATTCGAGGACCCCGAACTGTTCCGCCACCACCAGCGGCTGATGGTTGGGCAGCATCACCCCGCCCGTGCCGACCCGGATCCGGGACGTGGCACCGGCGACGGCGGCGGCCAGCACGGTCGGTGCCGAGCCCGCCACCCCGGGGACGCTGTGGTGCTCCGACACCCAGAAGCGGTGGTACCCGAGCCGTTCCGCGGCGCGGGCCAGCTCCACCGTGTCGCGCAGTGCCTGGGGGGCGGGCAGGCCCTGGCGGGTCCGGGAGCGGTCGAGGACGGAGACGGTGCGGATTTCGTGGATCACACCGTCTCAACGCTCCGGGGCGTCGAGGATTTCCCGGAGATCCGGAGTAACTACGCTGACCCGTATGAGTGACACCACACCCCGTCGGCTGCTGGCCGTGTTCGACATCGACAACACCCTGGCCGACACCGACCACCGCCAGCACTACCTGGAGCGCCGCCCCCGGGACTGGGACGGCTTCTTCGGTGCGGCGCCGGCCGACCCGCCGCTGGCGCGCGGAGTGGCGCTCGCGCTGGAGCGTGCGGCCGACTGCGAGGTGGTCTACCTGACCGGCCGCCCGGAGCGGTGCCGGGACGACACGGTGGAGTGGCTGGCCCGGTACGGGCTGCCCGAGGGGCGGGTGTGGATGCGGGGCAACCAGGACCGGCGGCCGGCCCGGACGACCAAGCTGGAGGCGCTGCAGCGGATCGCCCGGGGCCGGGAGGTGCAGGTGTTCGTGGACGACGACGAGCTGGTCTGCCAGGCGGCGCGCGCCGCCGGCTTCCGTGTGGTCCTGGCGAACTGGGCGGCCGATGCGCCCGAGCTCAAGGCCGCCCAGGAGGGTGAGGGCCGTACCTGAGGGGCCGGAGGGAGAAGGGCCCGAAGGCCCTCACTCCGCGTCGTCGAGGCGGAAGCCCACCTTGAGCCCCACCTGGTAGTGGGCGATCTCCCCGTTCTCGATGTGCCCGCGTACCTGCGTGACCTCGAACCAGTCCAGGTTGTGCAGGGTCTGGCCCGCCCGGGCGATCCCGTTGCGGACGGCCTGGTCGATGCCGTCCTGCGACGTGCCGACGATTTCGGTCACCCGATAGGTGTGATTGGACATGGGGCTCTCCCGAGAGTGGTGGATCTGCCGTGTTCCACGGTGCCCCAGTACCTCCCCCTACGCGAACTTTAGGTGAACAGTCCCGGGGCAAATACCCTTGACCGGCCCATTGGTCTATGCCAATTTCAAGCCATCTGAGATCGCTCCCCAGAAGGTGACTCCGTGAAGATGCGCTACCTCGCCGTGTCCACCGCCCTCGTGGCCGCGACCGCCCTCACCGGCTGCGGCAGGTCGGCCGAACCGGCGGGAGGCACGCAGAAGGTGACGCTCTGGCTGATGAAGGGCAGCGCCTCGCAGGACTTCATCACGAAGTTCACCAGCTCCTTCGAGAAGGAGCACCCCGGCACCGACCTGGACGTCAGGATCCAGGAATGGACGGGCATCGGCGACAAGGTCGACGCCGTACTCGCCGGGAAGGCCAAGGAGGGCGCCGACGTCATCGAGGTCGGCAACACCCAGGTCGCCCGGTACATCGCGAACGGCGGACTGTCCGAACTCACCCTGGAGTGCCTGCGCGACTGGGGCAGCACGGACTGGCTGAGGGGCCTCGCCGACCCCGGAAGCATCGACGGGGCCCAGTACGGCATCCCCTGGTACGCCGCCAACCGCGTGGTGATCTACAACAAGGACCTCTTCGCGAACGCCGGGATCAAGACCCCGCCGAAGAACCGCCAGGAGTGGATCCAGGCCACCCAGAAGCTCGACAAGGGCGAACAGCAGGGCATCTACCTCGCCGGACAGAACTGGTACGTCCTGTCCGGATTCGTCTGGGACGAGGGCGGCGACCTCGCCGTCGAGACCAGCGGGCAGTGGGTCGGCACCCTCGACGACGAGAAGGCCCTGGCCGGCATGGAGTTCTACAAGCAGCTCCAGGCCCTCGGCGGCGGACCCAAGGACGCCGACGAGGAGACGCCCCCGCAGTCCGACGTGTTCGCCGGCGGCCGGGTCGCCCAGATCATCGCCCCGCCCGGCCAGGCCGCGGCCATCGAGGCCGCCAACCCCGCCCTCAAGGGCAAGCTCGGCTTCTTCCCGGTCCCCGGCAAGACCTCCGACCGGCCCGGCGCCGTCTTCACCGGCGGCTCCGACCTGATCATTCCGGCCCGCACCGCCCGGCGGGACCGGGCGGTCGAGGTGATCACGGCCCTGGTCAGCGAGAAGTGGCAGGCCGAGCTCGCCCGCAGCATGAGCTACGTACCGAACAAGACCACCCTCGCCCACCTCGTCGACGGCAACGAGGGCTCCGCCGCCATGGCCCCGGGCGCCGCACAGGGCCGGGCCACCCCGAAGTCCGCGCGCTGGGCCGAGGTCGAGGCCAAGAACCCGATCAAGCCGTACATGACGGCCGTCCTCACCGGTCAGGATCCCCGGCAAGCCGCCAGGGCCGCCTCGGAGACGATCAGCAGGGTCCTCGGCTCCGACCGCTGAGTTCAGCGTCCGCACATCCAAGGGCCGCTGAGCGGTCATGTCGAATCCAGCCGGTCACGGAAGAAGTAGAGGAGCCGGGCCACCGCACCGCAGGCCCGGCTCTTCGAGCCCGGACCAGGAGCAGCCATGACCATCGCCCCCTTGTCCCCGTCCGTCCTTCCTCCGATCGCCACCCCCACCGCAACCGCAAGCGCCGCCACCCCGACCTCCGCCGCGCCGACCGCCCTTGGCGCGCCCGCCGCCCCCGCCGCCCCGGCCGCACCCCGCTACGCCGTACGCCTCGCCCGCAACGAGGACGAGGTGCGCGCCGCCCAGCGGCTGCGCCACCAGGTCTTCGCCGGAGAACTCGGCGCCCGCCTCGGCGGCCCCGAGCCGGGCCTCGACGCCGACGCCTTCGACGCCTACTGCGACCACCTCCTCGTCATCGACGAGGAGACGGAGCAGGTCGTCGGCACCTACCGGCTGCTGCCCCCCGAGCGCGCCGCCGTCGCGGGACGCCTCTACTCCGAGGGCGAGTTCGACCTCTCCGCCCTGGACCCGATCCGCCCCGACCTGGTCGAGGTCGGCCGCTCCTGCGTCCACCCCGACCACCGCAACGGCGCCGTCATCGCCCTGACCTGGGCCGGCCTCGCCCGCTACATGGACCGCTCCGGGCACAACTGGCTCGCCGGCTGCTGCTCGATAGCGCTCGCCGACGGCGGAGTCCTTGCCGCCGCCACCCGCGCCCACGTCCTGACCCGCAACCTCGCCCCCGAGGAGTACCGGGTCACCCCGCACCTCCCCTGGAACCCCGAGGGCATCCCCGTCCCCGACCGCACGGAACTGCCCCCGCTGCTGCGCGGCTACCTGCGGCTGGGCGCCTGGGTCTGCGGAGAGGCCGCCCTCGACGCCGAGTTCGGCTGCGCCGACCTGTACGTCCTGCTCTCCCTGCGGCGCACCAACCCGCGCTACCTCAAGCACTTCCTCTCGCTCGTTCCGGCCGCATGAGCGTCTGGCTGCCCACCTCGCCCTGCACGCCCGCGGCCTGCGCCGGCCACGCGGGGCACACCACGAACGTCCCGCACGCGCTGCTCCGGCTCGGCGCCGCCATCGCCCTGGTCCTGCTCGGGATCCTGGGCGCCCCGCCCGTCCGGCTGCTGCCGGCCGGTCCGCGCCACACGGTGATACGGGCATGGTCGGCCGTAGTGGTACGGGCCTTCGGCATACGGATCACCGTCCAGGGCAGTCCGGGCCCGGACGGCGGACGCCTCGTCGTCGCCAACCACATCTCCTGGCTGGACATCCCGGTCCTCGCCGGGGTCCTGCCCTGCCGCATGCTTGCCAAGGACGACATCCGGGCCTGGCCCGTCCTCGGCCGCCTCGCCGCCCAGGCCGGCACCCTGTTCATCGAGCGCGACCGGATCCGCGCCCTGCCCGCCACCGTCGAGACGCTCACCCGCGCCCTGCTCGACGGCGACCGGGTCACCGTCTTCCCCGAGGGCAGCACCTGGTGCGGCCGGGCCCGCGGAACCTTCCGGCGGGCCGCCTTCCAGAGCGCGCTGGACGCCCGCGTCCCCGTACAGCCGGTACGGCTCGCCTACCGGCTGGCGGACGGGAGCACCGCCGGGGCCGTCTCCTTCGTCGGGGACGACCCGCTGACCGCCTCCCTGTGGCGGATCGCCCGGGCCCGCGGCGTACGCGCCGAGGTGCGGCTGCTGCCGCGGATCCCGCCGGGCCGCCACCCGGACCGGCGGGAACTCGCGGCCGCGGCTCAGGCGGCTGTCTCCGCCTCCGACTCCCTCCCCGAATCCGCCGCCGGCTCCGCACCGTCGGCCACCGACAGCGACAGGGCGAAACGGCCCGCCGCATCCGTCCACCAGTGGGTCAACTCCAGCCCGGCGGCGGACAGCTCCCTGCGGACGCCCTCCTGACGGAACTTCGCGGACACCTCCGTCAGGATCTCCTCACCCGCCGCGAACGGCACCAGCAGATCCAGCTCCCGGACCTTCACCACCAGCTCGGACCGGGCCCGCAGACGCATCTCGATCCACTCCTGCTCACGGTTCCACACCGCGACGTGCACGAAGTCCTCGGTGTGGAAATCCGCACCCAGCTCGCGGTCGATGACCGAGAGGACGTTCTTGTTGAACTCGGCCGTCACCCCCTGCGCATCGTCGTACGCCGCGACCAGCACGTCCTCGTCCTTGACCAGGTCCGTCCCCATCAGCAGGGCGTCACCCGGCGACAGCATCGCCCGGACCGAAGCCAGGAACACGGCCCGCTCCGGCGGCAGGAGATTGCCGACCGTACCCCCGAGGAACACCACCAGCCGCGGCCCGGGGCTCTGCGGCAGGTGCAGCGGCTTCGTGAAATCCGCCAGGAGCGCATGCACCCGCAGCCCCGGATGCTCCTCCAACAGCGTCTGCGCCGCCCCCGACAGGGCGCTCTCGCTCACGTCCACCGGAATGTAGGTGTCCAGTGCGGGCATCGCCTCGATCAGGTGCCGGGTCTTCTCCGAGGACCCGGAGCCCAGTTCCACCAAGGTGCGCGCGCCGCTCACCACGGCGATCTCCTGGGCCCGCGCCAACAGGATCTCCCGCTCCGCCCGCGTCGGGTAGTACTCGGGCAACCGGGTGATCTCCTCGAAGAGTTCACTGCCGCGGGCATCGTAGAACCACTTGGGCGGCAGCACCTTGGGGGAGTGCGTCAGCCCGTGCAGTACATCGGCGCGCAGCGCCCTGTCCGCGGCGTGCTCGTCGAGCGTACGGGTCAACTGGAAGTCACTCACTGGAAGCTCTCCTTGAGCAGGGTCAGGTCGACCCGTGTGCGGTCGGCGGTCAGCAGAGTCCGGTCGGGCACCTCACACCAGCGGGAATCGTCGTCGTAAGGCTCCGACGCCACGACCGTGCGCCGGGCGGCGGTGTCGACCAGGTACCAGAGCGAATCGCCCCAGGCCGTGGCCGCGATGCCCGTGCCGTCGGTCAGCAGCAGGTTCAGCCGGGAACCGGGCGAGGCGCCGGCGAGCTCCCGCACCGGCTCGGCGAGCGCCGTGCCGAGATCGTCCCCCCGGCGCAGCCGGTGCAGCACCAGTGCCCAGATCAGCGCCGAGTCCGTGGTCGCCGCCAGGGACAGCAGCTCTTCGGGCGGCAGAGCCGCAGCCAGCGGAGCCACCGCCTGCGGCCAGTCCCGCACCGCTCCGTTGTGGCTGAACAGCCACGGCCCGGCCGCGAACGGCGCCGCCGCGGCCTCCCCGTCCGCCGTGAACAGCGTGGCGTCGCGTACGGCGGCCAGGGCGGCCGAACTGCGCACCACACGGACGAGATCGGCGAAGTTCAGGTCCCCCCAGACCGGGCCGGGCCGCCGGTAGCGGGCAGGGACCGGATCACCCTCGGCGTACCAGCCGACACCGAAGCCGTCCGCGTTGACCGTTCCGTGCCGCTGCCGGCGCGGCTCCCAGGCCTGCCGGACGATCGAGTGCTCCGGCTCGATCAGCAGCCTCCCCAGCGGTACCTCCGGCCCCACGAAGGCCAGGTGACGGCACATCAGAGGTCCCTCGCGGTCCGGAAGCCGGAGAAGATCTGCCGGCGCACCGGCAGGTCCCAGTTGCGGAAGGTGCCCCGGCAGGCCACCGGATCCACCGCGAAGGAACCGCCGCGCAACACCTTGTGCTCCGGACCGAAGAACACCTCCGAGTACTCGCGGTACGGGAAGGCCCGGAACCCGGGATACGGCAGGAAATCGGAGGCCGTCCACTCCCACACGTCGCCGATCAGCTGCCGCACCCCCAGCGGCGAGGCACCGGCCGGGTAGCTGCCGGCCGCAGCCGGGCGCAGATGGCGCTGACCCAGGTTGGCGTGGACCGGGGTCGGGTCCGCATCACCCCACGGGTAGCGGGTCGAGCGGCCGGTGGCGGGATCGAAGCGGGCGGCCTTCTCCCACTCCGCCTCCGTGGGCAGCCTGCGCCCGGCCCAGCGGGCATAGGCGTCGGCCTCGTACCAGCTGACGTGCAGAACCGGTTCCTCATCGGGCACCGGCTCGGTCACCCCGAAGCGGCGGCGCAGCCACTGGCCGGCCTCCCGGTGCCAGAACAGCGGCGCCTCGATCCCGTGCCGGTGGATCTGCTCCCAGCCCTCGGGCGCCCACCAGCGCTCGTCGCGATAGCCGCCGTCCGCGATGAACGCCTGGTACGCGCCATTGGTCACCGGCACCGTGTCGATCCAGAACGCAGCGGTCTCCCGGCTGTGCGCGGGCCGCTCGTTGTCCAGCGACCACGGCTCGGCGGACGTGCCCATCATGAACGGACCGCCCGGCACCAGCACTTCGGGCACCGCCGGGGCCGGACCGGCCGGCGGATCCGGGTCGGGGGCGGTCAGCACCGGCGCACCGCGCCTCAGCTGATGGGTGATCAGCATCGTCTCGTCGTGCTGCTGCTCGTGCTGCGCGATCATCCCGAAGGCGAACGCCGAGTCGAGCAGCGCCGTGCCCTCCAGCGGAGTGCGCTCCAGCAGGTCGACGACCCGCCCGCGCACCTCGGCGGCGTACCGGCGGGCCTCCGCGGGGCCCAGCAGCGGCAGCTTCGGCCGCTCGGAGCGGGGATGCTCGAACGCATCGTAGAGCGGGTCGATCTCGGGGCGCATGGACGCGCGGCCTGCGACCTTCCGCAGCAGCCAGAGCTCCTCCATGTTCCCGATGTGGGCGAGGTCCCACACCAGCGGGGACATCAGCGGGGAGTGCTGGGCGGTCAGATCCTCGTCGGTCACCGCGTCGGTGAGCGCCGCGGTACGGGCGCGGGCCGCAGTGAGCGCCGCGACGGCCCGCTCCCGCAGGTCCTGCGGCGGCCGGTCGGGACGAAGGGCGGTGGTCACGGGCGTACCCCCGTTCCGGTCAACTGCCGATCAAGGTCATCGGCCGGGCAGCGGCCGCGAAGGACGAGCCTCTCGGTGAACACCCCGACCACGTCCTGGACGTGCCGGCTCGCACCCAGTCGGGGCAGCGCCGCGGCGGCGGCCCGGAAACAGGCGCCGGCGGCCGAACGCAGCGCCGGATCGGCCAGGCCGTGACGGGCGGCCGACAGCCAGAGCGGATTGCGCGGGGCAGGGTGGGAACCGTACGTGCCGGACAGCGACTTGGCCACCCGGTAGGCCGTCTCGGCGGCCTCCGGATCGTCGAACAGCGCGTGCACCACGGCCACCGGGACGATCCAGCCGTCGTCGCCGGGCTGCGCGTCGATCATCCGCAGTTCCAGATGGCCCCGCGGGCGCACCGGCGGGAAGAGGGTGGTCAGGTGGTACTCCAGGTCCTCGACGGTGGGCGGCCGCAGGGCGCCGCCCGCCTGCCCGCGTACGAGACCCGGCGCGGACGAGAACGCCCCGTCGGCGCATTCGCTGATGCCGCCGCTGTCGCCGCCGAGGCGCAGCCAGTCGCGGAAGGTCAGCCCCCGGGGAACGCGCCACGGTCCACCGTCGGGCGACCGTACGCACATCACCTCCGTGTCCAGCGCCTGCCGGACCCAGCCGGACCGCGGCACCGCCGCCAGCGGAGGGGCCAGCGCGCGCATGCGGTCGAGGTCGCCCCAGATGCCCTGCCGGGCGCACCGCCATCCGGCGTACGGACCGCTGTGCGCCGGGGAGTTGGCGAACGCGGCGACGAGGACGGCGCCCAGCAGATGCGCGAGCCGCCAGCGCCGGCCGTACCCGAGCGGGCCCGGCTCCTCGTACCCGGCGTCCACACAGACCTGTACGGAGGCGGAGGAGCACATCATGGCGCGCCCGGCGGGGCCGATGCGGTCGAAGTAGGTCTCCATCGCGTCGTAGCGCGAGCTGTTCAGCAGCCGGCGCAGCGGCCGGCGCGGGTCCTGGCCGAGCCCCCGCAGGACCAGCCCCTGCGCACGCAGGGCGGCCCGTACGGCGGTGAGGTCGGCCTGCAGTCCGTCCACGCAGCCGGAGAGAGAGGCGGCGGGCGCCGAGCTGAGCTCCAACTGCCCGCCCGGCTCGATGCTGAGCCGGGAGCGCAGGGGCAGGGCGGCGGCCGCGTCGTGCGCGGCGGTCAACCGCTCGGCGGCCAGGGGTGCACCGGGCCGCTCGGCGTCCAGGACGAACCATTCGAGCTCGGCACCCAGGACGCGGGGCGGGCCGGTCTTGAAACAGATGCCGTGGATCAGGTCCTCGGCGGCCGCCTCGGTGATCCTGCGCGAGGCATCCGGGGCGGGTGGGGTTGGCGGGGCCTGCGGGGTGGGTGGGGCCTGGGGAGCGGATGAGTCCTGTGGCATGGCCGGGTCTCCTGCCGTTGGTGATGACTTGACCATGCCTACCCGTCCTCGCCGGGTGCTCAACGACCGCGAGCGAGCCCCTGTGCGAAAAATGTCTGGCAGCCACCGATCCGGGGTGCCGATGATGGTCACGTGAGCAGCAGATTGCGCGACATCGCGCGGGAGAACGCGACGATCATGGCGGCCGGCGGATACCGGACGCGGTCGGGACGGCAGATCTCCCTCGCCGCCGCCCTGGCGGAAGCCAAGGCCGGAACAAGGATATATGGGCCAGACCAGGTCATTCCAGACGAAAGCACCCCTGTCGGCGCAGGGCAGACCACCATCGAGGTCACCGGCGAGAGCAGCACGGTCGCAGCGCGTAGGCTCACCGCCGACGGCCCGGAGTCGCCGACGGTGGCGGTGCTGAACTTCGCCTCGGCCAGGAATCCCGGGGGCGGCTACGTCCGCGGGGCCAAGGCCCAGGAAGAGGCGCTGTGCCGCGCCTCCGCGCTGTACGACACCCTGCTCCAGGCCCGCGAGTACTACGAGATCCACCGCGCAGGACGCAGCACCTTCTACACCGACCGGGTGATTCACTCGCCCGGCGTGCCCGTCTTCCGCGACGACCGGGGCGAACTGCTGGAGACCCCGTTCCGCGTCGGCTTCCTCACCTCCCCGGCCCCGAACGCGGGCACCATCCGCCGCCAGGAACCGGAGCGCGCCGCCGAGATCGCGGCGGCCCTCGCCCGCCGCGCGGAACGCGTCCTGGAGACGGCCGCCCTGCACGGCTACCCCCGACTGGTGCTCGGGGCCTGGGGCTGCGGGGTGTTCCGCAACGACCCCGCGGAGGTCGCGGAGGCCTTCCGGGCCCTGCTGGCCGGGCGCTTCGGCGGTGCCTTCGCGCACGTGGTGTTCGCGGTGCTCGACCGTAATCCGGCGACCCGGAAGACCTTCGAGGCGGTGTTCGCCCCCGGGGGGTGAGCGCCCGCCGTATCCGGCCGACTACTGCCAGCCGTAGCGCTCCTGCAGCCGGGCCACCACCAGCTGGAAGCGCACCCGGTCCAGCGCGCACGCCTCGCGGCGCATGCCCGCCTCGTGCACGCGCAGCACCCGGTCCACGTCCACCCAGGACTCCCGCCCGGCGCTGTCCCAGGGGCCGGTCCCGATCGGCACCCACTCGCGGTCGTTGTCGTGCCGCTTGCTGGACAGCTGCACGGCCAGCAGCGTGCGCCCGCCCGGCTCCCGCGCGACGACCAGCACCGGCCGGTCCTTGCCGCGGCCGTCGTTCTCCTCGAAGGGGACCCAAGTCCACACGATCTCGCCCGGATCGGGGTCGCCGTCGGGATCGGGCGCGTACTCGGTGCGTACCGGCCCGATGGCATGCGGATCGGCCTCGGTGGTCGTGGTGACCCCGTGCCGGCCGGGCTGCTCGATGTGGTCGCTGCCGTGGTGCGAAAGTGCCGTCATCCGGGGGAGATTACCGGGGAGTCGTGAGCCCTTCGGGCGCGGCCCTGCCCGCAGGTAATCTGATCATGACTTTTGTGAACAAGTTCAGGAATTGGGGGGCCGGTGTACCGTCACCGCGTCATGATCTCCGCCGCGGTCGTCGCGGCAGCCGTCGGATTCGTACCCGCCACGGCGCAGGCAGCAGTCCCGACCGCCGACCCCGGCCGGGCCACGACCGCCACCTTCCCGGCCCACGAGGCGGGCTCCGCGACCTACGCGCCCGGGCAGGGTGCTTCCGGGCAGGGCGCTTCCGGGCAGGGTGCTTCCGGGCAGGGTGCTTCGGCGACGTACGCGTCCACGAAGGACGCATCCGCGCAGGATGCTTCCGCCCGGAAGGCGGCCGAGGAGGCCGCCGCGAAGGAGGTGGCCGCGAAGGTCGCCGCGACCAAGGCCGAGCTCGGGGTGCCGAGGGCGACGGCCGAAGCCGGCGCGTCGGCCCGCGCACAGCAGAGTGAGTACTTCGAGGTGGGGATGGGAACGACCACCTCCTACGCGCACAGCATCGGACTGGCGACCTCCGTCAGCACCGACCTGACCAACAGTTACGTCCGGTTCGACGTCGACTGGGGTGACGGCATCACCGGCGAGGACTTCGGCAAGGCCGAAGCGTTCGTGTACTTCAAGCACAAGTACGCGGAGGTCGGCGCCCACAAGATCACGATCACGGCGACCGACCTGCTCACCAAGGTGACCTCCACCACCACCAAGGACATCGTCGTGGACGGTTCCGAGTTCACCCCCCACGCGCCCACCCGATTGCTGGACACCCGCGACGGCACCGGCACAGGCACCGGCACTTCGGCCGGCCGCCCCGTCGCCCCGTACGGCACGGCCCGGGTCAAGGTCGTCGGCACCGCCGGCATCCCGGCCGGGGTGACCGCCGTGGCCCTGAACCTCACGGCCACCAACACCTCGGCGGGCGGGCACATCATCGCGTACGCCTCCGGCAAGGAGCAGCCGACCACGTCGAACGTCAACTTCGCGGCGGGACAGACCGTGCCGAATCTGGCGATCGTGCCGGTCGGTGAGGACGGGTACGTCGAGCTGGCCAACCGCAGCGTGGGCTCGGTGGACCTGATCGCCGATGTGACGGGCTACTTCACCCGCTCAGCCGCCGGCGGATACACCTCCGTCAAGCCGTCTCGGCTCGTCGACACCCGGGAGGGACTGGGTACGGCCAAGGGCCAGGCTGCCGCGCAGAGCACCTTCGGCATCCAGATCGCCGGTCAGGGCGGACTGCCGGCCAAGGGCGTCACCGCCGTGGCCCTCAACGTCACGGTGACCGATCCGAAGGGCTCCGGTCACCTGACCGTCTTCCCGAGCGGCCAGCAGGCGCCGTCCACGTCGAGCGTGAACTTCACCGCTGGGCAGACGGTCGCCAACGCGGTGATCGTGCCGGTCGGACCGGACGGCAGGATCAACGTCCGCAACGGCGCCTGGAGCCCGACCGACGTGATCGTGGACGTCACCGGCTACTACAGCGCCGACGGCAAGGCCGCCTACCTGCCGGTGGAGCCGCGGCGCACGTACGACTCGCGGACCTCCGCCTGGCCGCTCGCCGGCCAGGAGTACCACTACGAGACCCTGTGGACGTCCGGCATGGCGCTGGAGGCCCTCGTCCTGAACACGACGGTGACCAACCCGCAGGGCAGCGGGCACCTCTCGGTCGCTCCGGACCCGAACACGCTGGACGACTACATCGCCGGCAAGGCGGTCCGACCGACCCCGCCCGACTCGTCCGTCCTGAACTGGACGAAGGACGCCACCGTCGCGAACCTGGTCCAAGCGAGCACGGGCACCACCAACGTCGTCGACTTCTGGAACCGGGGCTGGCAGTCGACCGACCTGATCGTCGATCTCTACGGGATGTACGAAAGGAACTGACGCCTTGTAGGTGTGGCGGGGCGGGGGCCCGCGGGTGGGGTGGGGGCCCCGCGGGTGGGGGCGGTAGGCGGGGTGTGGGCTTCGGGGGTCGGGATGTCCGCACGCGGCATCAGGGGAGGTCCGGGGGCGTCCCGGCAGTCGACTGTCCTTCCGTGTCGGTCCGGGCCGTCAAGGGCGCTCCTCCTCGTTCCTCGTCGTCGCGTCGCTTCGCGATGGCCTTCGGCCACCCTTGACTGCCCGGCCCGCCCCGGAAAGACAAC